>JAQUMP010000515.1 GCA_028718065.1 Chitinivibrionales bacterium
AAGGAAAATACATATTGTAGCTCAAAGATTAAGAAACTTCTCATAATACCTTTTCGTGTTCGTGTGGCCCGAAGCGAAGCTTCGGGTCTGAAAACGTGAAACACAAAAATCCTGAAACCCTAAGCTGGCGCTTAGGGCCACACAGACGCCATCTTAAATTCTTCCGTCTTCTTTTCATTTTGCCCCTTCTCCCGTTAGCGGGAGAAGGTTGGGATGAGGGCAGAAATAAATAGAGCTCCAATTATCAACCCGTACAAAAAATTATACACCAACCAATAATCTTAATTTGCCGTATTTCAAGCGGTTAAATTGCGTAATAATTTAGATTTAGTAGATGCCTTATTTTGTGTACACCCTTAATTCACCAACCAATTAGCATTTGTATAATATTATAGACACATTTTTATTGGAATTTATTTTATCAAATTAAAATCGCCGATTTTAATCTGAATTCCGCATAATAATTTTCTGGTACCGGGCTTGCTTGTTTTACCTGAGCACTCAATGCAAGAGGACTCAGGCATGTTTAAAAAATTATTTAAAACTATTTTTGGGCTTGGTTCGCGGGGAAGCGCAACCCTGATTGAACTCAGCTTGGTGGTTACCATGATGAGCGTTGGCGCCATGACGTTCGGGAAGCACCTTGACGCCCCGGCAAACATACCCAGCGACGAAAACGCGATCCTTTCGCGCCTGGAATATGCTTCGCGCGCATCAAGCGCCCATCACGAGCATTTGGGTGTTTTTTTCGACAGCGCGACGGGGCAAATCGGCGTATTCCGGGACAAGGCGCCCTACAATGGAGCGCCCGATCCGGGCGAAACGCTCAGCCGGGTCGTTCGGCTCGCCAAAACGGCTTCTTTATCTTTTGTCAATGCATACGACCAAGAAACTTCGGTGCTGTGCTTTGGTCCGCAGGGCGCTCCTGCCGGCGCCCAACCCGTGCTGGTCGCGCTTGCCGCGGGAAACGGCCTGGCGCCCCGTTTCTTGATGGTTACGGCCGAGGGAAAAATTCTTAAACAGTAAACTAATATTATAATTCAAAATGCGCGTCCGGCGCAGGTGCTATTATTTTTAAGCGCGGGCCGGCCTCTTCGTTTGCACGCCGGGAAAGCGGGGCCCGGTTTAGGTTGGCCGCTTTAACACCATCCGTTTTTGGGGCGAGGCCGTTCATTAAAAGCGCCAGGCTTTCGATAAGACGCCCTTGCTTTCCGGCAGGAATATTTTTAAGAAGCCCGGCCGATAATGTCGCCCAGTCCGCAGTAATCCGTTCATAAACTTTTTGGCCCTTGAGGTCCAGCGTTACCACAACCGAACGCCGGTCGTCCGAAGAGGGGGTCCGTAAAACGAAACCGGCGCGCACCAGGCCATCGAGGCTGCGGCTTATAGTACTCTTGTCCAAACCCAGTGATTTTGACAGGTTCTTGACGATTAATTCCCCCGCCGATCCTATTTCGCAGATAATGGCATGCTGCGGAAGCGTAAGACCGCAGGAAATCGCGGAGGTTTTGTCCCGAAGTTTTAAAGTGCAATCGAGACGCCGGAGATACTTTTGCAAGGTGTCAAGAGCTGAGTCCGCCACTTTGTTTCTCCATTTATATGTAAAATACAACTATTGTATTATACAACTAATATACCATTCCGGGAAGGAAAGGTCAAGGGGAGGGTCTTGGCTGTCAGCGCCCAATCAGCACCGTAATGCCACGGCGCTGCAGGGCCGTTACCTGGGCGCTGCGGATATCGGCGTCCGTGACGACCATGTCGATTTTACCGATCGGCACCACCGATTGCAACGCCTGCTGTTGCCACTTGCCGGAATCGAGCAGCGCAACGACCTTGCCGGCGATACTCACCAGACTGCGCTTTACCTCGATTTCCGCCTGGTCGATTTCTCCCAGGCCGTGCTGCAGGCTGATGCTGCGCGCACCCAGGAAAACGGTTGTTACGCGAAAATGGCTGAGCGAGCGCACGGTTTGGGCGCCCACCAGCGAAGCGGTTTCGCGCTGCAGCGCGCCCTCCGGCATAATGACCGTGATGGTGCGGTGCATTGCCAGCTCCTGTACCACCGCCAGACAATTGGTGACCACCGTCAGGCGCGTAAAAACGCCCAGGGCCGAGGCCAGCGCCAGGGCCGTTGAGCTTGCGTCCAGCGCAATAATGTCGCCCTCGCGCACCAGCCCGCAGGCGGCCCGCGCAATGGCGCGCTTGGCGGCCGTGTTCTGCTTGAGTCTTATTTGTAAAGGAAGCGCGTGGGCGGGATCGAGCGCCATGGCGCCGCCGAGCGTGCGGATGAGCCGGCTCTCCCGGTGCAACGCCGCCAGGTCAGAGCGGATCGTGGCGCCGGTCACGGCAAAACGGCCGGCAAGTTCCGCGACCGAAAGCTCCGGGCGGGCGCGTAACAGGTCGCAGATCGCCTCGCGCCGCGTTTGTCTGAATCGATCGGTCCTCATTTACTTAAGAAAATACTCTAACTCTTATTGGTGCGCTAAAAATATTTTCAGAAAACAAATATTTTGAAAGGGCGCTCGCCTTTGCTAAGCCGCTACGGCGTAGCAGGGCCGCCCGTTATATCCGGTGATGTTGCCTGTTTTCGTAGAGACGCACGGCCGTGCGTCTCTACTACGATACGCATTTTCATTACGGGGTGGAACCCCTACCAAATTATTTATTTTTAAAATCTGTATTATGAGTTTACAAAACAAGACAAATAACACCGTTACCATAGCCGGCGAAATCCTCTCCGGGCAAAACCGGCGCGCCGGAATCGCGCGGCTGTGGCCTTTTTTGGGACCGGCGTTCATCGCCTCCATCGCGTACGTTGATCCGGGGAACTTCGCCACGAATTTGCAGGCGGGCGCGCAGTTCGGCTACCTGCTGTTATGGGTGGTTTTCGCCAGCAACGGCATGGCCATGCTCGTACAGATCCTGGCGGCAAAACTCGGCATCGCCACCGGCCGCAACCTGGCCGAGCTCTGCCGAATGCACTACGCCAAGGAGGTGGTTTGGTTTTTATGGGTATCCATGGAAATCGTCGCCCTGGCCACCGACCTGGCCGAATTTCTGGGCGCGGCGCTCGGCCTGCACTTGCTTTTTGGCTTGCCGATGTGGGCCGCCGCCGTGGCGGCCGCTTTCTTGACTTTTCTGATTTTGCTCCTGCAACGCCTGGGGTTCCGGCCGTTGGAGGCGGTTATAAGCGCGCTGGTGGGCGTTATTGCGGGCTGCTACGTTCTGGAAATATTTTTGT
>JAQUMP010000516.1 GCA_028718065.1 Chitinivibrionales bacterium
GCCCTATAACGGTTACAAAATGGTGCACGCTTCGGGCCGGTTATGCAATGGCGAGGAATGCGAAAGCGTATACGCGGCCTTTCGCCGCGGCGATTTCATCGGCGACAATGTTATCGCCTATCAGCCCGATGTTCCCTGCGAACAGGCCGACGCCATAACGCCGCACGTTAATGCTATTTGTAAAGAAATCGACGAAACGGGCATTCGCGCCGCGCGCCTCAAAATCGGCATCGACGCTATCAACGGCGCGGCCAATACTATTATCGGTAAACTGCTCGACCGGCTCGGTGTGGCGTGGGTCGGCATCAATACGGAATTAAGCGGCAATTTTACCCATAACCCGGAGCCGCGTCCCGAGCACCTGACGGAATTTGCCGCTTTTTTAAAAAGTTCCGAAGGTCTGTGGGGCGGTTTTGTTTTTGATCCCGATGCCGACCGTTTGGCAACCATGGGCGAAAAAGGAGAGCCGATTTCCGAGGAGCTTACGCTGGCGCTGGCGCTGCAAACAATCCTTGCCCGCAAAAAAACAGACATCGCGGTTAACCTCTCCACCTCCATGGTCATCGACGACGTCGCGCGCGAGTTCGGCGTAAAAGTTTTTCGCACCAAAATCGGCGAGGCCAATGTGGTGGCGGGCATGCAGGCAAACCAGTGCGACGCGGGCGGCGAAGGCAACGGCGGCGTGATTTATCCCGCCATATCAACCGTGCGCGACGGCCCCGCGGCCTTGGCCCTGATCTGCGAACTCATGGCGCACCGGCAGCAAAAACTAACGGGGCTGGTCGCCCGGCTCCGCCAATATCCTATTGTAAAGGACAAAATCACGATTGACGGCAAGGACCCCCTCCGCATTTTCCAAGCACTTGCAGAGCGTTTCGCCGGGGAAAACATCGACCGCCAGGACGGTGTTAAAATCGTCCGGGATTACGGCTGGGTGCATCTGCGCGCCTCCAACACCGAACCCATCATGCGCTGCTATGCCGAGGCGCACACCCTGGAGCAGGCGCGCGCGCTCGCGGAGATGGTCATGGCGGTGGTGGGGCAAGCAAACTTGTAAATCGATGCTTTTTATGGTATCGTTAACCTTATGTCCCCCTTAAAAACGAGCCTGCCCGCTATTTTGTTTTTCGCTTTCACCGGCGCTTTTGCCCAAATTCCTTCCGACGAAATTATCGGGCAAAAAAGCGTCGTTCTTTCCAAACCGCTCTTAAAAAATACCGCCGACGAAATGCGCGCGGGGGCCCAAACCAATTTTGGCGCCCAGGTGCGCCGCATGCTGCTTGACTATTACAATACCCCGCGCGATTCGGGCGATCCGCTGGTCGAGCATTATCTCCAGGGATTTATCGAACATTGCCGCGCCGCGGCGACCTATAAAACGGGCTTTGCCGGCCATACCTGGAGCGTTTCCTATTCCCTGAACGCCGATTCGCTCAAGACCATCATCACCGAATTTAATTCCCGTTACGATTTTCGCGCCATGCACGCCTATACGCTTCTGCTGGATGCCGAAAAAGACCACGACGATCTGGCGCTGTTGCGATATGCGGTGCAATCTCTTTGTTTGGCGAGCGCCCACATCGGCGAGCCGCTTAAAAACCCGGGCACCAGCGCGATCCTCGCCGACGATGCCAAAGCCACCCTGCAAAAGTGCCTTGACAAACTCTCACTCACCACAAGCACGCTGGTGATTAGCGGCGCCTGCGGCGTTACCCGGACAAATCCGATCGCCGTGAGCGCAAAAATCGGCGACGCGCCCTTTGCCGGGTGCGCGGTGCTTGCAACCATACCCCGCGTGCTCAAGCCGTTTTCGGTGCAGGCCGACAACCAAGGCGTCGCCTGGCTGCCTTCGTTTCGCATCCCCTACGCGGCCTTTCGCGGCACCTTTCTTTCGATCGAAACCAATTTCGGGGCCATGCTCGACAGCGGGCGCGGCCTTGTGCTCACGGCGGGCGATCTGGGCATAGGCGCGTCACCCACGCTGGTTATTTTTAAAACCGAATCCCCGACCTTTAAACTCGATTACTCCCTGAGCGCCGCGAATACAATTCCCATTCCAAAGGATTTTCTGCAGGGCGACGCCATCCGTAAATTTTTACGCGATACCTGCACGCTCGGCGCGGGCGCATCCCCTACGCAGCCGGCTGATCTCACCATCACCGTTCAATGCCAATTATCAAGTTATACGTTCGACGAAACCGAACAGACCGTGCTTAAGACCGAGGCGCTTATAACCATCACGGAAAATAGGGCCGACGGCAAATCGCTGCAACGCAGCATGGTGGTGGACCAGAAGGGATACGACTATCGTTCCGATGCGCCCATCGGCGCCTTCCTGTGGGAATCGATGGGGAAATTAAAACAAATCGTTCGCGGCATGCTGTATGAAATGTGAACGTTAATCGAGCAAAAGCTAAATCATTACTTATGTTCCGCGAGTCCCCCTACGGGGGATTTAGGGGGCGAGTAAAAGGGTAACATGTGACTCATTAACTGTATTTATTAAACATCAACGACTTATACTGTCTTTAATGACAACAAACTTTAAACGGCTTATTCGCTTAAGTAATTGTGGCTTTTTGCCGAAAGATATTGTATGGGCAACGATAATAAACAACAAATTTTAGAAATCCAAAAATACCAGGTGCGGCTTTCTAAATTTATCGGTAAAAATATCGATACCAATACGGCCGCCATTATCTGGATCCGAAAATACGCCAAAATCTGGCGGCTTACGCACCGGACAATAATAAAACAATGCGCGCAGTAGTTGCGGTCCCGCCCATTCACGATTTCTACTTTACACCACACCGGTTCGCAAGTCTTGGCGCTCAAATCGTCACGGACATTTTAACTAAAGAAAATTTCAAGGTCTGCCTTTACAATTTTCCCGTTCGCCAGAGCCATACGCTCCCGTTGCCGGAACAAATGGGATTTTTAAGTCCTTTTATCATTCCCGAGGAAGAGGGGAAATGCTCCTTTTTTACCACGTACCGCCATTTTGGCCCTATCTTTGAACAATGCCTTTGCAAAATCATGGCGCTGCATCCCGACATTGTTTTTTTATCGTGCTTTGCCTTTTGTTATGCCGACCAAAGTTTGGAGTTAGCCCGCATCATTAAACGCGCAAGCCCAAAAATGCCCGTTGCGATCGGCGGAGCGGGCGTTAGCGCCTACCCCGGATATTTTTTAAAGGACGGCTCGATCGATTATGTTTTTTCGGGCGAGGCCGAAAAAA
>JAQUMP010000517.1 GCA_028718065.1 Chitinivibrionales bacterium
GCCGTTATTATCGGTTTTTTGGCGGCGGCTTTTGTGGGTACTTTGCCTTTTGTTAAAAGACCGCTGGCCGAAATTCCGGGCCTTCTGGCCGCAGGAAAAAACGTCCTGCGGCGCCATCCTGTTTTGTCAATCATGCTTGCCATTATGCTTTTAGGCTATCTTCTGCTCGGTCTGCTTCCGCCGGTCGATTTTGATTCGCTCATGTATCACCTTGCAACCGTCAAGCTTTACCTGCAAAAAGGCGGGTTTTGGAACATTTTTTTTAACGCGCAATCCGATTTCCCCATGCTTACGGAAATGAATTATATGGTCGGCCTGGCATTCGGAAACGACATCATCTGTAAAACAATTGCTTTACTGATAGGTTTTATGTTCATGGCGGCGTTGGCTTTTGCCGGCAAACGCTATCTGGGATACGGTGCAAAAGAAACCATCATCGGCGCGCTTATTTTTTGCACGGCAACGGACATCATGGTAAGCATTCCGTCGTGCGAGGTCGATATAGCGCAGGCGCTCTGGACGCTTCTGGCGATACTAACGCTTGAATGCTACTTGGAACGCCGGGAAAAAGGTTTGTTGCTGATTTGCGGCGCATTCGCCGGAATGGCGGTGCAATCCAAAATCTTCGGCGTATTCGTTGTCCCGGTGCTTTTTGCTCGGCTCCTCGTCGCCGATCGGCAATCCTTTACATTCAGCCCAAAACGTTTTATGCCCTATTGCACGGTTTTATTGTGTTCGCTTGCCGCGGGCTTGCCTTGGTATATAAAAAGTTTTCAATACAAGGGTTCAATCCTTTCGCTTACCCATTCCACGCTTCTGGACCTGCCGACGGTCGCGCCTATGAACATTGCCGTGCATTCGCCCCTGGCACATTCTCTTGTCAATATTGGTCTCCGTATTGCGGCCGCTCCATGGACATTCTCTCTTTTTCCCGGTCTGCACCGCCATGATACTTTCGGCCCGCTCTTTATAGCCATATTGCCGTTCCTGTTAATCACCGGCATTCCTAAAAAGTCCCGTTTTTTGCTGCTGTCGGCAGGGGTTTATTGGGCCCTAACCATAACAATGGAAATATTGTTTGTTCAGGACGGGGCCAGCGTACGATACAGTACCTTGGTGCTGGCGCTCGGCATCGTTTTTATGCCCTGGGTGCTTTTTCGGGTTTCTGCGCGGCCCTTGCTCCATAAAACGCTTATGCTCATGACCATAGGAATGATCGCGCTAGGCATGGTTTTGTTTTTAAAACGCAATCACAATGAATGGAAAGCTTTAGCCCGTCTGGAATCGCGCGACGCCTATTATGCCCGCGTCGTGCCCGAATATCCTGTTGTCAAGCAACTCAACGGAATTGCCGACGGTTCCGTAATCATGCCGATTTATAATTACGGTAATTACCTTATTAATGTCCCCTATATCACCACGTACCGGCGCTATGGCAGCGGCGCGGAGATGCTGGGTGATCTTAAAGAAAAGCACATCGGGTATATTTTTGCCAATGATGTGCTCGATACTTCCGATAATGCCAAGGTCTTCCCGGAAATCCCTACCAAATGTATCGGCCAAAAAAACGGGTATTATCTTTATAAGGTCATTTTTGCGGATTGAGCGCGGTCCCGTATTTGTTCCTAAGGCTTGGGGCTCATGCTATATTTTTAATGCCGTATAACCTGAAACAGCCCATCTCACGGAGGTGCCGTGGACGATCCTAAAATAGTAAAACCTTTTCCGTCAAGCGTATCGGCGGTTCTATTTGTTTTCATTGTTTTGTCCGCAATCCCAGCCCTTGCCGCGCCGCCGGCGGGCAGGAATTGGTCGCTTGAGTGGGCGGAGGAGTTCAATGACAGCATCGATTACAGGTTCTGGAACAATTGGCACGATAAAACATGGCGCACCAGCAGTGGGGATTCCATTTATTTGTCCGCCGCCCAATGTCTTAGCGTAGCCAATGGCTATGCCATAATTAAAACTAAAAAAAGTCATGATACTACCTATTCCAGCGGCCTCCAGACCAAGCTCACCTATGGACCCGGTTATTATGAAGCGCGGTGTAAATCGGGCCGCGCCTGGGCGGGATTTTGGGTCCAGGGAGGCGCCGTTGCGGATTGTTCGCCCATCACCGCCGGCTGCGAATTCGATATCATGGAAAATGTTTATGGTCACGGCATAATTTCTCAAACTATTCATTGGAGCGGCTATGGCAGTTGCCATCAGCAGGTCTCTTCCGCGACAAATTTTTCTCCGGACAGCTTTTACATTTGGGGATTGCAATGGAGCCTTGCCACCGGAGCAACCTTTTACGTAAACGGTACGGTGACGATGACGGACACGGCGGCAAGACCCACCAACGCCGCTCCGGTTATTATTTCCGTTGAGTATGGAGATACCGGAACCGAATTTGAGACCGATTACGTCCGTTACTATAAAGACAATGGGCCGAGCGCGATAGCTGCGCCGATTGCAGGTGCAAAGATTAAATCGTTCAGTTGCAGCGAAACGGCAAACGCCATCAAATATAACCTTCTCAAACCCTGTTTTGTGAGCCTGAAATATTATGATTTGCAGGGAAGGACCGTATGCTCATTTGTAAACAGCTACTAATCCGCGGGGAATTACCGCCTAAAAATACCGGCAGCCCTTGCGCAAAAAACGTATATCCGTGAATTCAGGGCGGGGGATTTTGACAGGAAGGAAACGGTGGTGGTGAATAAATAGCTCTGAACGCTTAATTCATAAACTGGCGCACGTTAAGTTTTGGTTTTACCATAAAGAGTTTCTTTTCCCCCGCTTTTTTTGGCGGCAGCGGGGAGGTCGACGCTGGCGGCGGATTGTTCCGCACGGCCGCCTCGCCGGTCTTCATGGAAAGCGCGATCCTTTTTAATTGCGGGTCGATTTTTAAAACGCGCACCGTTACAACCTGGCCGACCTTGACCACGGTTTTGGGGTCCTTAACAAAGCTGTTTGACATTTCGGAAATATGCACCAGCCCGTCCTGATGCACGCCGATGTCCACGAAGGCCCCGAAATTGGTAACGTTGGTCACCGCGCCCTCAAGCAGCAGGCCCTCTTTAAGATCGGCAATCTCCCGGATGGTATCGGAAAATCGGGCATACTCAAAGGTCCGGCGCGGATCGCGGCCGGGTTTTTCCAGTTCCGCTAAAATGTCGGTGATCGTCGGCAAGCCGATATTTTCGGAAACAAAACTGTTTTTATTGATTGATTTTATAACGGGCGTGTTGC
>JAQUMP010000518.1 GCA_028718065.1 Chitinivibrionales bacterium
GCCAACCGTAAAGCGGTCGTGCATCAAATCCATAAGGGCGAATTTTTAAAGCCGTGTCCCGGTACGACCGCCGGTTATCTCTGCTGCGGATATCAAATTTTAACGCCGCTCATGGGCTGCGGCATGTATTGCCGCTACTGCGTTTTACAGGCTTATTTTGAGGATCATCGCCAGATTGTATTTGATAATTTTTATGATTTGGAAAAAGAGGTGCATCAAAAGCTGGCGGGGAAAAAGGGCGTTGTGCGGCTCGGTACCGGAGAATTCGCCGACAGCCTCTACCTGGAACCATCGCTTGGCATGTCGCAAAAAATCGCGGCTTTGCTTGCGCCGTATCCGAATGTCATCGTGGAGTTCAAAACCAAAAGCACCAATGTGGAGTTTCTTAAAAGTATTAAAGACCCCAGTAAAGTCATCGTCGGTTTTTCCATGAATACGCCCGCCATGATTTCGGCCTTGGAGCGCGATACGGCGACCCTCGCGCAACGTCTTGACGCAATAAGAAAATGCATCGCCATGGGATTTTGGGTGGCGGTCCACTTTGACCCGATGGTTTACTATCCGAAATGGGAGGCGGAGTATCGCGATGTCGTAAAACAAATATTCCAGGCGATTCCCGACGGGCGCAAAATTGCCTGGTGGAGCATGGGAGGTTTTCGCACCATGCCCGCGCTCAAGCAGTTACTGGTCGACCATAACCTGCATCTGCCTCTGTTTGCGGGCGAAATGATGCTGGGCGTTGACCGCAAGTATCGCTACCTGCGACCGCTGCGCGTGGCTTTTTATAGCGCCCTGCGTGAAGAAGTCGAAAACCATTTTAAGGAGACGCCGCTTTACCTTTGCATGGAAAGTCCCGAAGTTTGGCACGAATGCGGCATGATCGGCCGCATTCCCCACGGGCTCGCCGCCTATCTTGACGTACGCGCAAAACAGATGCTCTTTTTGTAATAAACCCATTCAATTGTCATGATCAGCGCCACGATCCCCAGGCCGGGCAGAAAGGCGGCTTTAACGGAGATTGTTTCCGCGAAAACATAGCCCAGAATTCCCGCTAAAAAGCCGCCCAGGCCGATCAAGGCCTCGTTGATATTGATATATTTATCCTGTTTGCCTTCTATCATCAGCGAATACGACGACGAACAAACAAACGTAAAGGCGGAAATAATCCCGAACAGGATGGAACCCGCAAAGTAAAGCGGAATGGAGCTTTGAAAAGCAAAAAATGAAAGCGCGGGAAATGCCAGGAGCTGGATGATTATCAGGTACTTGAATTTAAAGAGCCAGAATGGGAAGCTGCGCATGCAGAGCGATACGCCGATGACGGCTAAAAACATGACGACGTTCACGTTCCCTGCCGTAAACGGCGCGATGCGCTCAACCTTGGCCAGCTCCGTAAAGATGAACCGCACCATGCCGGTAAGGAAAAACGAAATAAAGTTGGCGATCCACATGAGCTTGAGATACGATTTTACTTTTTCGGGAGGGATGTTTTTAAAGCTTGCGGAATTTGGAGCCATGCGCCGTGGCTTGGAAATCATGTAAAAATCTGGTATAAAAGAGACGGCCATAAACCCTACGATTATTGCCGCCCCGAGGAATATTGCGTCGAGGCTTTTAAAGAGGGCATCATCGGCGCAGGGAGGATTCGGCAGAATAAGACCGGCCAGAAATGGCCCGAGCAAATATCCTACCACCCAGGCAATGGAATAGCCGCCCATGACCTGCACCACATCTCTGTTGTCAAGGCCTTCCGTAAACCAGGACTGTAAAAACGGATAAAAAAGAGCCGAGCCGCTTGCCATGACAATGGGAGCGATAAAAAGCATGGACTTGGTGCGGACAAAGAAAAGCAGCAACAGGCCGACGCAGAAAAAAAGGTTTCCGAGGACCAGCATGGTCCGGCGATTACGTACGGCCAATCGCGAGGAAAAGAGGCAGACTCCCACGTAGGCTATCGAAAAAATTGCGTTGGAAACGGTCCCCAAGGCGCCGGCGTGCAGCGAGAGCGCCGCATAGGGAAAGGCGAAAACAACGCCCCCAACCACTAAGTCAAGCAGCGCCGCCGTAAAGAAACCATAGCCGACTCGTGACACAAAGCCCTCGAATTTTTGGGTGCGGGCCTTGTTTACAGCAGGTCGTTTAAAATCCGGATATGCGACATTTCTTCCTTAATAATGGCGTCGAGCTGGTCTTTGCCCGAGACCGCCGGCACCATTTCCTTCATGCCGAGATAAAACACGATCGATTCTTTTTCGATGCCGATGGCAAAGTTTACCACATCGGGAAATGAGGTAACGCCTTTGAGAAAAGCGACCGGGTCTTTACGAAAGTCGAAAACATGCGTGCCGGCCCAGGCCTGCGCCAGGGCGACGACTTCGTCGTCCGGGTCGGACGTCAGGGCTTCTTTTTCGCGTTCGGAGATTGCTTTATGCATCTCGGAAAATCGCACGAAATGATTGTCCTCCATGCGCGCCAGCATTTCCAAAAGTTCGGCGTGCGCGGGAAAAAGGGCAACGGCCTGACGATAAAAACGCGCGCCGTTTTTTTCGATTTTTTCGGCCATGGTAAATATTTCGTCTGCGTTAAACTGGAGTGCGGGCATAATGGGTCCTTTCGTGGTTGCGGGGTCAAAGAAAAAAAATATCCAAGCAAAAGCCAACTCTGCCAATAAAATTACTATTTTGAAACACCTCCGGAGGAATAATTCCTATAATAATGAACTTGATTTTTGCGCGAGCATATAGATGGCCCGCACACAGATTCAATTGCCCAAGCATAGATAGGGGTTCTTTTTTATTTTTTTAAGACTTGGTTTTTTCTGTAGTTGCGCGGCGCAAATCCGGTGGATTTTCGGAAACTTTTATTGAAATTGGAGAGCGTTTTAAAGCCGCTTGAAAAGGCGATATTAGTAATCGGGGTATCGGTGGAAGAAAGAGACAGGCGCGCAAAATTGATCCGCAGGTTCGTAACATATTCATAAGGGCTTTTGCCAAAGGCCTTTCTAAATAATCGTGTAAAGGTCCGCACGCTCATAAAACATTGCCCGGCAAGCTTGTCGACATTGACGTTTTCGGCAAAGTGGAAATTAATATATTGTACTGCCGGCAGGACCGCTTTAACGGTTTCCATCTCAGGCGGCTTAAATACCGGTTGTGATCTTGTATCGCTGCGGCGGAGAAGCTTGTGAACAAGAGATCGGAAGAGAAA
>JAQUMP010000519.1 GCA_028718065.1 Chitinivibrionales bacterium
GGCCCGCCGCGGAAATCGCCCAGGGCGTGCAGTTTTAAATTCCGGTTGTTAATAATGGTCAGAGCGCTCAGAAACAGCGCCAGCAGGATATTGGAGCATGCCAGGACGAGGGCAATCTTGGTTGCGAAACGAGAGTTTTTAAAAGAAAAAATGCTCATTGGCATAAAAATTTCTCCTCGTGAATCACTCGATTTTATTAATCGTTTAACAATTGCGACATAACGTTTCTCGCCGCCTTTTCAGCACAATGCGGCCTGTCTGGGACAACGGCATTAAACATTCTATCACCAATTGGTGGAAAAGTAAATCAATATATTTATAATTTCGATTAAAAAAACAGACGGCTATATTTTAAACTTTATCATCTCCTGTTGGAGGCGCTTGGCAAGCGTGGCCAATTCATTGGCGCATTCGTCGACCTTTTTGCTCGCCGAGGAAGACTCATTGGCAAAGGTCCGCAAATAGGCGATATCTTTGGTTATGGATTGGGCCACGATCGAATTCTGATCGACATTCACCGCGATTTCACCGACGCCGTTTGAAACTTCGGAAACCCTTTGGGTCATTTGATTGGTGACCGTGGCCTGCTCCTCCACCGCCGAAGCAATGGCCGCCACCGACGTTCCGACCTCGCTAATGCCTCCCAGAATTTTCTCTATTTCCGAGACGACATCGTTGGACGATTTTTGGATGCCTTCGATTCGCTCTTTAATGTCCTTGGACGCCTTGTCGGCTTCTCCCGCCAGGACCCGCACCTCATTTGCGACAACAGCGAACCCCTTTCCGGCCTCGCCGGCCCCGGCAGCCTCAATGGTGGCGTTGAGCGCAAGTAGTTTGGTCTGGTCGGAAATTCTATTAATGGTTTCGGTAACTTTTTTTACCGCGTGGGCCGAATCTCCAAGTTTTTTTACGGCCGCCGACGCCCCCTGCGTTAAGGAAACGACCCTATTGGAAGTGCTCCGCGCCCGTTCCGAATTTCCGGCTATTTCATTTATAGAGCTGTTCATTTCCTTCATCGCCGTAGCCAATTCCAGGACATTGGAAGACGCCATTTTGGTGGTATTTGCCACGGACGTTAAATTAGAACTCATTTGTTCCGATGCAACGGCAACCGAATCGGACTTGTCCGAACTTTTTTGTGATTGCGACAGCATTTTCTCCGCCGAAGAAGTGAGCTGAAGAGCGGCGGCGGCGATGGTGTCGGCCTTGGCAACGGTTTCGCCGATCATCGTCCGCAGATCATTGCTGACCAGGTTCATCCGCGCGCAGATATGGCTGATTTCCGTTCTCGCCGTAACCGGGACCTGGAACGTTAAATCGCCTCTGCGCAATTTTGCGGCAAGATCTAAAAGCGCCTGGACCGGCTTGTTAACGGATGTTCGAATAAGAATAAAAATGGAAAGGATTGTAACAAGGAGACCGATTATTGCGATAAGAACATTTACATTCCGGGAATTACCGGCCTCGGAAACGGCTTGCTGGGAGGGCGCGCGCGTGATAATTCCTCCGAGTATCTTTCGCGTTTGTCCGTGGCAATGGAAACACTCCTGGCTGTTAAGCACCGGCCTTGCTACGGCGATATGATGAATGCCCTTATCCAATGATTCGAACGGCTTATCGGGGGGCATGCCATCCCGGAGCATTTTCCCTGTTGCAACGTCGATTTCTTTTCCGGTTAGGATCGCATCGATGAATTTTCCTTGGGAAAACGAGTCCGTTGAAAAATGGATTTCCTTATTAAAATCAAAAACCCATACATCGATTTCGCGATTGGCCTCCCGCAGGTGTTTCAACTGGTCGTTAACCAATTGATCGTCACCCATGGGCAGCAAGGTCTGAATACCCGCAAAAACCGATTCAATCAGGGTATTGCCCTGGCGAAACATCTGGTTTTTTATGATGAGGTTGACATTTACGATACTCCAGATCATAATGACCGTCAATGAACAGAAGATGGGAACGACTAATTTAAGCATGAGCTGCGCCCACAGGTGTTCCCGGTAATAGATTTCTATTTTCGCAAGTTTCATTTGTTGTGGGTCCCGCCGAACATGGCGGGTTTAAAGCGAAAGGCCACCGACCGGTCCTTGGTATGGCAAACCATGCACATTTCCGCCGTTAAAGTTTTCTGGATATTTTTTCCATCGTCCTTTTCAACATGCAGGCTTCCCGGCCCATGGCAGGTCTCGCACCCCAGGTCCTTTAATTTGGGCGTTTCTTCCTCCGAGCGGAAGCCTCCGGGCTTTCCGAATCCAATGGTATGGCATGCGAAGCACGATTGGAATTCTTTTTCCGAAAGATATTTTTTCATGCGCTTGACGCTTGCAAAACTATGCGCCTTTTTAGAATTGCTCTTATAGGATTCATATTCATCGCCGTGGCATTCACCGCATTTTTCCGATCCAACGTAGGTTTTTTGCGCATCCGCGGCGCGCGCGTGATCGGCGGCAATTGCCGCGAGAAAAACCAAGGAAAGGACCAACCGTAATCGCATAATTTTTTGACCTTTAAAATTTAAGGTGGGTTTCCATTTCTTCGGCAATCGCTTCCAGAGAAAGGGATTTGTCCGAAAGCCCGGCCTCGTCCACGGCGCGCGGCATGCCGTACACCACGCAGGTTTGTTCCGTTTGTGTCAAGCACAGGCACGGGTGGCGTTTGAGCGCGCGCACGCCGCTGCACCCGTCGCTGCCCATGCCGGTAAGCACGATGGCGAGCACGCCGCGATCGCCATAGGCGGCGGCGGCCGACCGGAAGAGCACATCCACGGAGGGCCGGCAACTGTTTTCGGGCGGTTCATCGTTAAGGCCGATAATCATATCGGCCTCACTGCGACGCACCACCATGTGACGGCCGCCCGGGGCGATATACATGGCCCCCGGTTTGATGATTTCGCCGTCTTGCCCCTCGCTTACCGCCAGTTTTGATTTTTTAGCCAAACTCTCCGCCAGCGATTTGGTAAACATGGGCGGCATGTGCTGGACGCAGAGGATCGGGACATTAAAAGGACCCCGGAGCAGCGGAATTAATTTTGAAAGCGCTTCGGGCCCGCCCGTAGAAACGCCGATCAGGCAGACGCTGAAAAAGCCCGGCCGCGACAGAATGCGCCCTTTCATTTGCGCGGGAGGCGCGGCCGCTGCCGGCCGAGGGACTTGCTGGACAGGCGCGGTGAGTTTTCGCAGTCTG
>JAQUMP010000520.1 GCA_028718065.1 Chitinivibrionales bacterium
CGGTTACTGTCACGCCCAGGCTCTGCGGATGCTGGGGCAGCAGGGTAGGCGGCCCGCATAACACCACTTCCATGCCCATGGTTTTCATGCCCCAGGCGTTGCTGCGCGCGACCCGGCTGTGCAAAACGTCGCCCACGATCGCGACCTTAAGGCCCGAAAGCCTGCCCAGTTTGCGGCGGATTGTCATCATGTCAAGCAATGCCTGCGTGGGATGCTCATGCAGGCCGTCACCGGCGTTAATGATCACGGCGCTGGTGCACTTCGTTAAAAAGAGCGGCACACCGGCCGCGCCGTGACGCACCACCACCATGTCGATTTTCATGGCCTCGATATTGCGGATGGTGTCGCGCAGGGACTCGCCTTTGTTAACCGAACTGGTGGAAGACGAAAAATTAAGGGGACTGGCCGAAAGTCGTTTTTCGGCCAGCTCAAAGGACATGCGCGTGCGCGTGCTGCTTTCGTAAAAGAGGTTTACGATGGTTTTGCCCCGCAGGGTCGGCACCACTTTTATGTCGCGCTGCAGGACCTCGTAAAAATTGTCGGCGGTGTCCAGGATAAGGGTGATGTCGTCCTTGGACACCCCTTCCAGCCCCAGAAGATGTTGGATATGAAGAGACATTAAGATCCTATGTTTTTTTGCTTTATTGACCTCACCTCATCACCCCGGTCCTTCGACTTCGCTCAGGACCGCCCCTCTTCCCCTCTCCGATTCGGAGAGGGGAAGAGGGGCAGGGGAGTTGGGGAGAGGTTTACAATTGCATATCATTTTTTATCCCCGGCTTCCAGCTCCATGAGCCACACCGAATCCTCGTTGTCAAGTTCCCTGACCCGCAGGGCGACTTCCTGGTTTTCCGCGGTGGTTATTTCCCGGCCGATGTATTCGGCCGCAATCGGCATCTGGCGATGGCCGCGGTCGATCAGGACCGCGAGCTGGATCGACTTTGGCCGGCCGAAATCGGTGATGGCGTCCAGCGCCGCGCGCACGGTGCGTCCGGTGTAAAGCACATCGTCGACCAGCACAAGATTAATGCCGTTGATATTAAAAGGAATGTCGGTGATTTTTACCTTGGGTTGGCGCAGGGCGATCCGGTAATCGTCGCGGTACAAGGTGGGGTCGAGGATGCCGGCGACAAGCCCGTGGTTTTCGACGGCATTTATTTTTTCCACCAGGCGGCGCGCCAGAAAAACGCCGCGCGTCTGCATGCCCACGATGCCGAGGTCCTGGGGAGAATTTTTTTCCAATATCTGGTGGGTCATGCGGGTGAGCGCACGATCGAGAGCGGCCGCATCCATGAGCAGTTCGACGGGCTTCATCGGCAATCAAAATAGTATCGGATCGACCCCACAATCAAGCACGCGACAAATAATTGCGGCGGCACGTCAAACGACCAATTCGGGGACGGGAGCAAAACGCGGCGCAGGGGCCGGCGCATGAGGGGTCAATTGACGCATAAGATTTTCAAGCGCGGCCCGGTGTTCCCGGAGCGGCGTCCAGGAGGCGATGGGGCAGGCGCGGCATTCCGGTAGAAGCTCGCCGGTAAGCAGGCTTCGGCGCAATGCCGTGATCGCGTCGCCATTAAAGGCATCTTCCAATCCATGTCCGGGGCGCAGCATGTCAAGGGGGCGTTCAAAAGCGCAACAGGGGCGCAAGGCCCCGTCGGCCTGGACCGTGGCATTAAACCAGGGATTCGTGCACGCGCGCGTCCAGCGCCCCTCCCGCTCGCGCTCAACGCCGGCAATAGCCGGATTGTCAATAACATCGAGCGCGGCCAGGCGCGCATTCACTTTGTCAATTAATCCCGGCGCAACGCAAAGGATTATGTCGCCTCCGGCCAGGTCCTGCATGAGCTTTTGGAGCAATTGCGCGGCCTCGATAAATTTATCGGGCGCCATTTCCTCCAGGGGTTTAATCGTGCTCGCGGGATTGCCGCGCTCATACCCGTTTAATTTAAAAGCGCTGATGCCGAGCTCCCGCCCCACCTTGACAAAATCGGCCAGCCCGAAAACGGTCCGGTCGCACACAACGCAGCTCCAGGCCACGGCCGGCGGCGTGCGTCCTGCCATGAGGGCGGTTTCCCAGATATTCTTGATATTGGTAAGGAACCTTTGCATGGTATTGCCGCGGCGCAGGTTTTTAAATAATTCGGGGTCCGCGGTGTCGCAGCTCGCCTCGATCGAAGCAAAGCGCGCGAGCGTAGAAAATTCTTCCGGTGAATAATCCTTGGCCAGATTGGTGATTATTCCCAGGTTAACGCCGTGATCGAACAAACAATCACAATAGTGGTGCCAGTTTTTATAAAGGGTCGTTTCACCGCGGCCGAAACAATCGACTTTGGATATTTTATGCTTTATACAAAAATCAATAAGACTTTCCAGCACCGTTTGGTCGATATCGTCCGGCGCGCAGCGGTATTGCGGCGTAATATAATTGCAATATTCGCAGCGCAAATTGCAGCGCGTGGTAAATTCGAGCATCAATCCGGTGGGGCGAAAGCAGCGCGCCGGCGGATCGGGTTTATGGACGTCCATGTTCTTTTTATCGGTTGTCCGCCGGGAAAGCTAAAGGGTGCTTTATGCCGGCCAAGCCATAAAAATCAATCAGGAAAAGTTCCCGCATGATATACTTAATTATTAATTACGCAACTCACCTCATCACCCCGTCCTTCGACTTCGCTCAGGACACCCCTCTTCCCCCTCTCTCGCGAGAGAGGGGAAGAGGGGCAGGGGAGTTAGGGTGAGTTGGATTGTCTAGGTAATATCACTTATTAAGTGAATTTACAATCGGGGGCGTTTCGCTAAAATGTGCGGTGAGAAAATAATTGTTTCGGAGCGCCAAAGCCGGGAGGAGCTTGTTCCGGTTTTGACCTATGTTTACGGTTTGTCGCGGTCCAGGGCGGTCAGCGCCTGGCTATCCTTCTTGTCCGTGTGCCATAATGATGGCAGCAAGAATATACGCCTGCCGAATATATTGTCCGGCGAAGACGAAATCCTCTGTACGTCGCTTTTGGATGAAGCCATCAATAGTTATTTACAAATTAGAAACAGGCCCCTTTCGGCGGCGATGGAATTAGGCCGGATGGTCTATAAAATCGTTAAAAATTTGTCCGGGCCGGACAGGGCTTTTTTCAGCGAACGTTTGCATTCGATTTGCGGCGAAAACGGCTACAAACCTTATTGGA
>JAQUMP010000521.1 GCA_028718065.1 Chitinivibrionales bacterium
CATCATCAATGGTCCGGCGGGCATTTTTCTGGAAAAGCTCATCCGCGACTTATCTCATTTTTTTAAAACGGCCGACGATACGGATGTGGGTATTGCCGATCTTGTCCGGGTGCGGCGGATTGGTTTTGCGGTATTGGAAGAAATTATCGGGCGGTCTAAACTGCGCAAGGAAAGTTACGACTTGCTGCTGGGCCTGCAAAAATTAAAACCCGCGATCGATTACATCAACAATCACACGCATGAGGCAATTGCCTTGGATGCTCTGGCGGCCCTCCTGGATTTGTCGCCCTATCAGTTTAAAAAAACATTTTT
This sequence comes from Chitinivibrionales bacterium, assembly GCA_028718065.1. Classification (GTDB taxonomy): domain Bacteria; phylum Fibrobacterota; class Chitinivibrionia; order Chitinivibrionales; family FEN-1185; genus JAQUMP01. Next base: position 313 of record JAQUMP010000521.1, read on the forward strand.
TACCATCATGCATAAACGGCCGCTTCAGTATATTCGGCACGTCCGCATCCAAAAAGCCCAACATTTGTTGTCCTCCGGGGATTTATCCGTAAAAGAGATCTCCGATCAAACCGGTTATAGGACGATATTTTATTTTAGCCGCGATTTTAAAAATGCCACCGGAAAATCCCCGCTTGAATACCGGCGCAATTGCCGGACAGCGGGTTTACATTTTCGGACACCGAATTAAAATGCCATAGGACCAAATCTGCTCGAAATATTTATGGCCCACGGTCAAATTTATGTGATTCATGGCGTTTTTCCGGTGGTTACTATTTATTTTTATTTACAAAGACGGGAACACCTATGGATCAAATAAAAATTATAAATCAATGTAAAACAATTCTTGTCGCCCATTATGGAACAGCTCTGGCAAACGTAGTGTTGTTCGGATCGACGGCAAGAAACCAGGCCGATGAGGCCAGCGACATTGATCTGCTCGTTCTGTTAAAGGGGGATTTTAATTTTTTTACGGAATTATTTGTGATAACCGATATATTATATCCTGTTCAACTCGATTCCGATCGTTTAATTTCCGCAAAACCCGTCAGGCTCGATGATTATGAAGCGGGGAGTATCCGGCTTTTCCGCTTTGCAAAAAAAGAGGGCATTCTGATATGAACGATCGACTAGATGAAGAAATTTTGTCCTATTGGGATCGCGCCGAAGAATCCATTACGGCAGCACGGGAACTTTTTAATAATAGTCATTTTGATTTTGCCGCATCCCGGGCTTATTACGCCGCTTTTTATGCAGCCTCCGCCGTGCTATTAAGGGCTGGAAATGAATTTACAAAACACAGTGCCGTTGTTGCGGCGATTCATAAAACTCTTGTAAAAACGGGGGTTATTTCTCCGGACATCGGAAAAAAACTTAATCGTCTTTTTGAATTACGAAGTATCGGTGATTACGGCATGATGGTGCATGTACCGCGTCCGGATGCCGAAAAAGCCGTTCAAGACGCTCAGGAAATCCTGGCGGTATTAAAAAAAATCTAAAGTCAATCCTCCGAATCTCCACGCTGGAATCTAACGAGCAACTTTATCATTCACCCTCAAGAAAAATGAGAACGTCTGCTTTGCAAAACGAATCGCCCCCCTCTTTTAAACGCCTGCTCTCCTTAGATGCCCTGCGCGGCTTCGACATGTTCTGGATCATGGGCGGCGGCGAAATTTTCGCGCCGCTCGCGGCGCTGACGGGCTGGCCGTTTCTTAAATGGTTGGTCGGGCAGTTGGAGCATGCTCCCTGGCACGGATTTCATTTGGAAGACCTGATTTTTCCTCTCTTTCTTTTTATTGCCGGAATCTCTTTCCCTTTCTCCATGGCAAAACGGTTTGCAGGCCGGGAAAATAAAGCGGCGCTTTACAAACATGTAATCCGGCGCGGACTATTACTGGCGCTTTTGGGAATTATTTATTGGAACGGAATAAATTTCGATTTCGCCCATTTACGCTATCCCAGCGTTTTGGGGCGCATCGGCCTGGCTTGGATGTTCGCCGCGCTTATTTTCATGAACACCGGCTTGAGGGGCCGCCTGATCTGGTTTTGGGGAATATTGATTGCATACTGGCTTCTTTTGCTTAATTTTCCGGCGCACGATCTCGGCGCCAACGATCCATTCTCCATGCAGGGCAGCCTGACGGGTTACATCGACCGGCTGCTCTTGCCCGGCACGTTCTGCTGCTATTATAACTTTGGCGACAGCGAAGGCCTGCTCAGCACCGTCCCGGCAATCTGCACCGCGCTGCTCGGCATGCTGACCGGGCAATTTATAATGTCGCCCATTCTGAGCAACAAGCCTCTTCGTAAAGTAATTTGCCTCGGTTTGGCCGCACTATGCTTAATGGCGCTCGGCAGGCTTTGGAACATTGTTTTCCCCATTAACAAATACCTTTGGTCAAGTTCGTTCGTCTGCTTCGCGGGCGGAATCAGCCTGCTGCTCTTTGCCCTGTTTTATTTAGTAATTGACGTATGGCATTTTAAAAAATGGACCCTCTTTTTCAGGGTCATCGGCGCCAACTCAATTACCATTTATCTGGCGGCCAAGGTCATTTCTTTTAATTACGCCGCGAACTTTTTGTTCGGCGGAATCATTAAGCTGTTCCCGGCCGCGTACGCCGATTTGCTGAACGCTACCGGCGCTTTTTGCGCGGCATGGCTGTTTCTCTTCTTTCTTTATAAGAATAAAATATTTTTAAAAATCTGAGATAGGATCATTATGGGCGCAATCGGCATCGGCGTGATCGGCTGCGGCGGCAGGCTCGAAGGTTTAATCGGCCGGATATTAGCCGACCATAATAAAAACGGCCAACTTAAATTGACCGCGGTTTTTGATCCCGATCCCAAGCGGACGGAATTATTCCGCCGCCGCTTTAACTCCCGCGCCGACGAATACCGCAGTTTTAAAGAATTAGTTAAACGCACCGACGTCGATTGGGTTTTTATAGGTTCGTGGAATTGTTTCCACAAAGAACATGCCGTGGCCGCGCTCAACGCCCATAAGAACGTGTTTTGCGAAAAACCCTTAGCCACCACCCTCACTGATTGCCTGGCTATAAAACGGGCCGTAAAAGCAAACAAACAAAAGTTTTTGCTGGGATTTACACTGCGCTACTCGCCCCATTATTTAAAAATAAAAAAGATCGTCGATTCCGGCGTTATCGGCAAAATCGTGAGCATGGAATTTAATGAGACGCTCGATTTTAATCACGGCGGCTATATAATGTCCGACTGGCGGCGCTTAACAAAAAATGCCGGCTCGCACGTTCTGGAAAAGTGCTGCCATGATATCGACCTTGTCAACTGGATCGTACAAAGC
>JAQUMP010000522.1 GCA_028718065.1 Chitinivibrionales bacterium
GCGCCGGATGTAATCCAGCCACAATGATTGCCCCAGCGTTCCCAACTGGATTAAAGGATTGTTTTGCATGATTGTAACCTCTGGTATAAAGGCGACCAAAGCCCCACCTAAGCGGGCTGGGGCATTGGCGGACCACCAATATCAAAACATTACACCAAGTCGCGCGGAGTAAATGTTAGGATAATTATTAGTGCGTGTGTCAAAAACCACGTCCGCTTTGCCTTCGACACTCATCTGCACGGTAGAGGTTCTGAAAAGAACAATGCCGAGCGCCGCGAAATTATACGCGACGCGGCGTCTCTGTACTCAGTCCTTGTTACTTTTTAAAAATCTTTTTGGCTTCGCCGCTCTTAAGCTGAACCTTACCGGCTATCTTTTCTATAGCACCTTCAACTTCCATACTTGGGTTATCGCTTAGTTTTCCTATGGTTTCTTTGACAATCCCCTTCGCTTTGCGCCCCGTTCCTTCCACGGTGTCCCTGATGCTGGATTTCATGACATTCTCCTTGATTAAAGTTAATTTGCTCGACACTGCATATTGCACTTATCTTTAAAGCAACTACCGAGCCATGTGGCATAGTCCTTTATGGGCCAAGATTCTGGAACCCGCCGCCGATATGGTCATGTATCCCGCCGTCGGCCATTTTTTGCAAGGTGCGCGTGCTGCAGCAAATACGAGCTGCTTTCGTGCACCAGCCGGTTGACGTGTGCATATTCACTTGGTGCGCCCGCCGACTCCGAAGCCTTCTTTTTATCCGTAATAAAAAAAAAGGCCGTTCCGGTAAAATCGGAACGGCCAAGTCGCATCATAATTACGGCATAATTACAACAACAACTTTTAATATCGAATTCATGATGTTTTCTTTTCGGTTGTCATCTCGTTTTTAATACTTTTAACGCCCTTGATATCTGCGGCGAGCTTGCTTACCAGGTCCTTTTCGGCGTCATTCTTGGCAACGCCGCTTACCGTGACGGCCCCGTTTTTCGTCTCGACCTTGGTGCTAACGGCGCTGGTGGAGCGATGAAACATCAAGGCAAGTTTGACCTGGGCGGTAATTGAGGCATCGTTGATGTCATCACCTTTAATAATGCGAATCGTTTGTTGACCGCAGGCATGTATCTTTGCCGGGTGCGGGCCAAGGGCTTTAATAAATCGGCAGTGCTGTTGGTTCGATGATCGGGATCCTCCACAATCAGAGGGCCCGTCTTAAAGGACGGGTCCTTTCGATCGGGCTTTTAAAAGGTGAATAATCTGAAAATATTAAAACCGTAATAAATGTTATTGATGGGGGCTTGAGCCCCGGCCATGAGCCGGCGCATACCGATGTCGTAAAAGTTCCCAACCGTAAACATAAACTGGTGCCCGCCCACGGTGGCCTTGATTGCCGCCTGGATATAATTGACCACCGTGCCGCCGCCCGGGACGGTATCTCTTTTCCCGATGACCGGGTAATATTCACCCAGCAAATCCAGGTGGTCATTCACCAACACGATATCCAGACCAGTGCCGATTCCGGCCCTTTTGGCCAGGCCGTCATAGGCAATATCCACGGCGGGTAAAAATCTGCCCACGATCGGTTCGCTTTGAAAATTAACCTGATACATAAAATTGTAGTCCATTTTCAGGTCATTGGCATCCAGCGGGTTTTGGCGGGCGCCGAAAAATTGAACCAGGGCCTGAGTCCGCAAAAATGCCTGGGGGAAAAACAGCGAATAGGCGGTGTTAAAATTAAATTCTCTTTTGTAAGTCTGATACGATGTTCCTACCTCCAATTTCGGCAGCACGACATACCGCAGGCCCAGTTTAACATTTGCAAAATAGACAAAATTATCGGGAAATTTGGCGCCGGGCTCCCTGATAAACCGATGCTCGATACTTGCCTCCAGGCTTTTTGCGCCCAACTGCGTCGGCACGGTAAGATCGGGCATGTTATTTTCGTCGTAGGAATACGAAAGGGAAATGCTCAGAATACACCATAGAAGAACTCCGCACCTTTTCATAAAAAAACCTTTGTGTTAAATGTTAACCATCATCGTAGAATGCGGCGTAGAACCAAGCACGGAACAGCGGGCTATTTAAAAACCGTGAAGCTTTTGGCATAAGCGTTCGGTCCGATTTGCATTTGTGCCATATAACAACCGGGGGCCACTTCGCCGGTGTTCCATAAAAATCCATGCGGGCCCGCTTCAAGATGCCTGTTGACAAGAGATACTATTTCCCGGCCGGACAAATTATAAATCTTTATGCTTACCAAATCCGAATGGGGGAGCGCGAAATTAGCGGTCATGTTTTTACGGGCCATGCCCGGCGCTTGTATTTTAATAGTGACTTGTTCCATGGCCCCTGAGTTCGGTTTGTCAATAATAACCCCGGTCATTTCCGTGACGGGCCTGCGCCAAACGGCCCCGCCATAGGTCCCGGCAAAAATGGCGTTATCGCTTACGGCAAGCGATTGGACATAATTATTGCCCAGGCCGGAATTTACTGCTTGCCAGGTTGAACCGTTGTTACTGGACAGGAAAACTCCGCAGCCCCAAATCCCCGCGTAAATATTGTTGCCGCTTACAATAAGAGATTGAATCGTGCGGCCGGTAAGGCCGGAATTTACGGCCGTCCAGCTTGCGCCGTTATTGGTAGACAGGAAAACGCCGCGTCCCCAAACCCCGGCAAAGATATTGCCGCCGCTTAGGGCAAGCGTTTGAATGGTGCTGTCCGTGAGTCCGGCATTAATCGCACTCCAGCTTGTACCTTTATTGGTGGACACAAACATTCCGCCGCCGTCCGTGCCTTTTGGCAGGGTACTATCGGTTGCAAAGGCATTTTGGCTGGTAGTACCGGCAAAAATGTTGTCGCCGCTCGCGACAAGGGAGGTAACGTTGCCGTAACTATTCGTGAGACCGCCGGAATTTACGGCCGTCCAGCTCGCGCCGTTATTGGTAGATCGAAAAACACCGTCGCCATTGGTTCCGGCATAGATCGTGCCGTTACAAACGGCAAAAGAAGAAACAAAAACGCCGGTGAGACCGGCATTAACGGCCGTCCAATCGGCGCCATTATTGGTGGAAAGGAAAACACCGCCGCCGTAAGTTCCGGCGAAGATATTATCGCCGCTCACGGCAAGCGAAAAGAACTGCCTATTCAAAAGGCCGGTATTGACCGGCTTCCAC
>JAQUMP010000523.1 GCA_028718065.1 Chitinivibrionales bacterium
AATAACGGGACAATCCGGAACAATCCCACCAGCGGCACAATTGATGTTGAAATCTACGGCAACATTATTAATAACGGCACCTGGACACCGGACCGGACCTGCATTGCTTCGTCGCAAGTGCAGACAATTTCACAAGCTGCCGGGACGGAATTTAGCAGCTGGATCAACCGTAAAAATTACTACGGTACTTCCGATACATTCGCCCTTGTGGCCGCAAGCGACCTTGTTTTTAATCTGAGTTCATACGGCTATGACGGCATGGGATATAAAACAACCACACCGAATTATTTCTGGAGTGTGCTGGATATGGCGCACCACAACCTAACACTCAAAGGCGGTACCGCTCTGGGCCGGGCCGTACTCTTTAATACCGCGACACTTACCATGCAGGACTCCTCTACCATTTATGACCTTAGCATTCGTGACGCCATTACGCTCGCCGGGACCATAACCTGCACCAACGCCAATATCACCTTTAACGGCACGACCACGAACCAGGGAATTTTTCAGAATGGCGGTTCCTTCGGCTGGCTTACGCCGGTTTTTAACGGCACGCTCATTAACAACGGCGTCATTCGCAGCAATCCAAAAGGGAATACGCTCCATCTTAATCTGTACGGCGACGCCGTCAATAACGGCATCTGGACTCCGGGAACGGCCTATTTCGGCGCAACCAAGAAACAGACCATTTCCCAGCAAGCAGGCACCGAGTTCCAAGGCAATTTTAAACGCACCAACAGCGACGGCTATTCCGATACCTTTGCCTTAGCGGCCGGCACCAACCTCACGCTTAACCTGGGCGCCTATGACGGGATGGGGTATAAAACGACTGTTCCCAATTATTTCTGGAGCGTGTTCGATATGGCGCACCACAACCTGACCCTTAAAAGCGGCACAACGTTCGGCCGGGCGGTGGTTTGGAACAGCGCGACGATAACCTCGCTCGATTCCTCGACGCTCTACGATTTGTCAATACGTGATTCCATAACGCTCGCGGGCGCCACGACTTTTACCAACGGCAACGTTACGCTGAATGGCTTTGCGACGGTCACAGACACCCTGCAAAACGGTGGAGCTCTGGGATGGTTTACCATTACGGCGGCCGGCGGCCTGTATAATAAGGGCGTCATCCGCAATAACCCCAAAGGAAACGCTCTCCAGATTGCGGCGGGGCAAAATATTATTAATGCCGGTTTATGGAAAAACGATCGCACCACCCTTGTGGACAGTGTCAACCAGACCGTTACCCTGGTAGGCGGCGCGCCGATTATCTCGAATGTCCGCTTCCAGGCCCTTTGGGCAAACGGTCCTTACCAATGGCAGAGGGCCGATACCAATTGGGGCGGCGGCAATAAGGAACTTTCGTGGGATTCCCTGACCCTTGCCGCTGCCGGTGTATATCGCTGCAAAAAGGCCGATTCCATCTCCCGCAGCATTACCGTCCAGAACGGAAGCGGCTTGGCGGTCAAACGCCCCGGGAAAGACGAAGGGCCGGCACTCCGGCCGCTCAGGCAGTTTTCGTACAGTCTTATTCCGTCAAGAAATCCGCAGTTGCGCATAACAACGCCAGCGGCCTGCGCTTTTCAGGCGCAGCTCACGAGCCTTAACGGCAAGGTTGTCGCGGATGTAAATGGGACCCTGGCCGCGGGCGAAAATATTATTCGGTGGAACCGCACGGTTTCGCAGGGGGCCTACCTGCTGCGGTTGACCGCAGGTTCGCGGAGTTTAAGCAGGGTGGTAGCGATTACGGAAAAATAACGCTCATTCTTTATGCCCTGGCCGGCATAATTATCGCTTTATCCTTTATATGGATTACACTGATTCAAATTATTAAAAAAGGCCATCCGGGTTGTCCCCGGGTGGCCTCAATAAAAAAGCTCTTCAACAATTTCAACAAAATTATCTAAGCATTTCTTTCATCGGTTCGGGTGTCGGTTTGCCGGTAACAATTTCGTAAAGATATTCTGGATCGACATCAAAACCGCAATCCCAGGCAAGCGTCGGCCATTCATCAAGATGAAATTTAGCAAATTTTACAGGATCTCTCAAGGAAGTGGCAATGGGAAATTTGAATACAAGTTCCTTTAAATCTGCTTCGCCCGACTCACCCGTGCTGAACTCTATCCAAATACGATAATCTTGAACATATCGGGCCTGTGAAACAGTTATGCATTCCATCTTTTCCTCCAGCTTATACAAGTGGTGTAATGTGGTGAAATTCTCTCGTTTCCCACATTCGAAGTAATTCCGCCTGATGAAGCTCGGCCCACTCCTCCGCAAGACCACGAACTCGTGCGGGCAAAGAACCAACTGAAACATTCAAGGTTCTGATGTCCATTGTGGCCCTGTGTTCATTATACAGAATGTGAAAATGAGGCGGATTATGCTCATCGAAATACATCAATATTACAATTCCAAGGAACCTTGATATTTCGGGCATAGGTTGCTCAGGTTAGCTGGTTTTTAATAATAATATATCAAAAAGGTGGTTCACATCAATATAAACTTTTATAGGGTCAACAAATTGTGCTGTGAACTTCAATATTTTTTAACGTACAAGACCCTTTTATTCTTACCCTCCAATTAATCATTACCATCTCTCCGCATTAAAAAATTAGTTTAATAATTTACTGATGTAACGGCAAAGAGGGTACAAACGTCTGTAAAACCGTAACTTTACAAACCGAAAAAAGGAGATCGTATGAAACTCGCGATTCGGACAGCGCTCTTGGGATTCTCTGTTTTGCTTTGGGCTTTTTCTCTATTTGCCGATCCCTGGAAAATCGACATAAGCTCCAACCTTACAACCGCGCTCAACTCCTACAGCGACAACTGGGTCGGCGGCGAAGCCGGATCATTTAACTGGGCTTCGCAGTTTCTGGGGACCGCCGAAAAGCAGATTTCACCCAGGCTCAATACCAAAACAACGCTTAAGCTGCAGTTTGGTCAGACCTCGGTCCAGAACAAGCTCACTAAAACCTGGAGTATGCCCGAAAAATCCACCGATCTTATCGACGGCGAAGAACTTTTTAAATTTACTATGGACTGGCCGGTTGACCCGTTTGCCAGCGTGCGTGTGATAAGCCAGTTTCTTGACGAAAGTGACACCCTGCTGGAACGAAACGGCAACCCGCTGGAAATCACCGAAGCACTCGGTGGCAGCCGCAC
>JAQUMP010000524.1 GCA_028718065.1 Chitinivibrionales bacterium
CTTCTGCCATAACGGACACCGCCCAAAAAGCGGATACCAATTCCCGTTCGTCACCGGTGCAGTTAGCGCCTGCCGGCGCAGTGTCGGCGCCGGCGCCGCAAAACAACCCGGCTATAAAAGCCCTTTCCCCTGGTGATTCCGCCCGTGCAACCGCTTCGGCAACTCCCGATACTTCTAAAAAGGCCCCGCCGGTCCGCATCGAAGAATCCCATTCAATCGATTTTGCTAAAAATCTAACGGAGTATCGTTCGCCGCGTAAGGCCATGCTGCTTTCTTTTTTAGTGCCGGGCTTGGGTCAGGCGTATGTGCACAGTTATACAAAAGCGGGGATTTTTTTTACGGTGGAAGTTGCCCTTGCCGCCGGCGCCATCTGGTATAATAGCCAGGGGAAAAAATTCAACAATCAGGCCAAAACATTCGCCGACGAAAACTATTCGGTCGACAGCCTGCGGAAGTATAGCCAGAATCTTTATACCTTCTTAGTCAACGATTACAACAAGATCGATACGGCAGAGGCCCTGGCGGCCTATTTCACCAATATTTTTCCGGATACGCAAAGTTTTTTTGACGCCGCCAAAAATAAATCGGGCGAATTTTACGCGGACATCGGTTCCGCCACCGTGGTCCGCAATTCTTATGTGCAAGGCTGGAAAGATTGCCAACCGCCGTTCAACAGCCAGTCCGGCTATGTGATCGGCCCGGACAGCAGTTTTTCGGTGAGCAACGATACCAGCGCTCCCTATTTTGTCAATCGCATCAAAGGCGCCGTCGGCAATCCGCTGCTCGACAGCAACCAGTACGGTTTTTCAAATGACGAGCGTCGCTACATCGATATGATATCGCGTTCAAAATCGCAATACGATATCTCGCAATACCTTATTTACGCCTTGGTTGTCAATCACATCGTCAGCGCCATCGATGCGGCCCTCTCCGCAAAGTCGTTTAACGATCGTCTTCTGAATAAAGAGACCATGTGGGACCGCATTAACCTCCGCCAGGAGCTTGTCAATACCGGCAATGCCACCGTTTTCGGGTACTCCCTCTGCCTGAGGTTTTAAAATGCCGAAGATGTTTTTTGCGGGAATACTTATTGCGCTTTGCGCCCTGCCGCGTTTTTCGTCCGCGCAGGTTATCGTCGAAGAAAATATCAAGACCGATTCGATCGACGTCTTTGCCGGCGCGCAAAAAGCGGCGCCCTCAATCGCGCTCCCGCTGCTGGCCACGGTCGTGCTGCCCGGCGCAGGCCACGAAATGCTTCATAAACAAAACCGCGCGATCGCTTATATTTCCGCCGATGCCCTGCTTGTTTTCGGCCTTATTTTCTGCGAAAGCCTTTCACAAGCCAAATATAATAACGCCAAGACGTATGCCTACACCTTCGCCGGAGCAATTGGCGGGCCGGGCGCCGACCAATCGTATTGGAGCAATGTTTCGCAATACATGGATTCCAACGGGCTCGATGCACTCTCGGCCGGGTACAACCAGACCCAGGAGCTCAACCGCGCTTTCGATAAAAAATATATCGCCGATAATTTGCAGTGGCGCTGGCAAACCGACGACAATCGCAAGGAATTCGGCACAATGCTCACGAGTTCCACCGAGCTTCATGTGGCCGCGACATTTTGTCTTTCGGCGCTTATTGTCAATCGGGTCATCGCGCTCATCGACCTGCGGGTCTCTTCGCGCCAAGGCGCCGTGACCGGTCATGCCGCCGGCCCGGCGTTTCAGTTGCAACCCTCTTTTAATTTTCAGCGGAATCTTCCCGGCCTGGCGCTCGCCGCAAATTTTTAGCTTTACTATTGAAAATCCCCGGCGTTCATTTTATATTAAAAGCATTCAGGGCACAACATATTGTGCCCGGCTGCGGTCCGTTACACATCCTATGGGAACAATGTAACAAGGAGTAAGGCCACCTATGCGATGCCCGTTTTGCAATTATGAGCAGGACAAAGTTGTCGATTCGCGCGGGAGCAAGGAAGGACGCGCCATTCGGCGTCGCCGGGAGTGTCTTAAATGCGGCAAGCGCTTTACCACCTACGAATACATTGAGACCGTAACCTTATCAATTATTAAAAACGACAAACGGCGCGAGCCTTACGACCGCTCCAAAATTTTGCAGGGGCTTACCACGGCATGCAAAAAGCGGCCCATCAGCATGAAAAAAATCGAAAGCATCGTGGATACCATCGAAGACGACATTGCCAAGCTGTCGAAAATCGAGATCCCCAGCTCTTATATCGGCAAGCTTGTCATGGACGAACTTTTTAAGCTGGACGAAGTGGCCTACGTGCGTTTCGCCTCGGTGTACCGTAAATTCAAGGACAAGGGCGAGTTTATTTCACAAGTCAAGGAGTTGGACTCTCGGGAAGAACCGCGCCTGCGTTCTCCCCGGTAAAAAAGTCCTTGCTCAAAGGGGAATGATGCTGCCGGCGGGGTTTGTTTCGTCGTAAAAATCTTCCTTAAAATAAAAGAAACCCTGTTCGTCGTTGGAGTAGTATTCGGTCGCCTCTTCGTTAAAGAACGTCCGCAGGGCGGTTTCTTTATCGTCGCTCTCAACCAAACGGTGTCGCAGTTGCGGACTCTTGGCGGACCCGATAAAAGCTATCGAAAATTTGGACATACGTTAAAACTCCTTACCTGGTAAATGCGTTCCGGCGCAGCATCAAAGTAAAAGATGCGTGCGTAGAAAAATAGGTTTTGAATTGGCGGAAAAAAATAAAATTATGCTCCAAGTGAAAAAAAGTTTTCCGAGGCGGTTCCGACGTACTTCAGGGTTATCGCTTGTAAGCGCTGGACTAGCCCTGCGACTCTTAGCATTCGCATTGTTGATCTGCGGCTGCTTCCTGCCTGTTCCCGCCGCCGGTCTTAAGGGTCTTTCGGAGTCGATTGCCGAAATAATCCGGCAAAACAAATACCCGTCCGCGCTGGCGGGCGTGGCGGTGCTGGATGTGGAGCATGATTCGGTTCTGGTGGCCCTGAATGCCGACTCGTTTTATAATCCGGCCTCGGTCACTAAACTGCTTACCGGGGCTGCGGTCCTGCATTACCTGGGGCCCTTTTATACCATGACCACCCCGGTCTATTACGACGGGGCGCTGCAGCGCGACAGCCTGCGGCTTAAAGGGAATATTTACATAAAGGGAAGCGGCGATCCGGGTATCGTG
>JAQUMP010000525.1 GCA_028718065.1 Chitinivibrionales bacterium
TGGGATGTATCTATTGTCAAACAGGCGCGCTCGGGTTTTCCCGCAACCTCACTCAGGCCGAAATCCTTGGGCAACTTATCGCCCTTAACGACTATTTATCCGGTAAAAAAGATAAATGCATTACCAATATCGTTTTTATGGGAATGGGCGAAGCGCTTTCTAATTTTGACGCCCTGATGCCCGCGATTGGGGTCATCATGGCCGATGACGGTTTTCAGATCGGGGGGCGCAAAATAACCATTTCAACCGCGGGCGTGGTTCCCAACATCAAGCGGCTCATGCAACAGGACCTAAATGTGGGCCTGGCGATTTCTCTGAACGCCTTTAACAATGAACAACGCAGCCGCCTCATGCCCATTAACCGCCGCTATCCGATCGAGGAACTCGTTGCCGTGGCGGCCGAATATTTTAAAAAAACGGGCCGGCGCGTTACGTTTGAGTATGTTTGTATCGCAAATGTCAATGATACGGACGAGGCCGCAGCGGCGCTTATTAAAATCCTTGGCCCCTGCACCTGCAAAATCAACCTCATCGGACTAAACCCGACAAACGCGACAACACCCTATAAAGCGCCCGCGGCCAAACGCCTCGAAACCTTCGCGGAACTCCTGCGCAAGGGCGGACTTGCAGTGACCATCCGCGCCGGCCGGGGCCGCGATATTGCCGGCGCATGCGGGCAGCTTGCCGGGTCAATTTCCGGCAATTAATCCGGTAAGTTTTTTCTTGAGGGCCGGGTCGGAAGTTTTTGTCAACGCCTTTTGCCAGTGTTCAATCGCCAAATCGCGGTAATGCTTGTAATCCATGTAAATCGTGCCGATGAGCATATCCGCTTCCGGATCGGCAGGATCTTTTTCGGCCGCATTTTTAAGAATGTAAATCACCTCATCGTAATTTTTGCCGTTTTTAAACTGAATTATGTCGTAAAGACATTTAGCCGAACCCAGATATCCCGCCGCCAGCGCCGGAAAATCGGCGATTATTCCCTGATATTTCTGCTGGGCCACTTCGTACCAACCCCGGCGACGATACAAATCGGCAAGCAGCAAACGGATATCGGCCGTGTTGGAAAACTGCCGGCAGTAGGATTCAACGGCGTCAATTGCTTCGTCGTATTTTCCTTGCTGGGCCAGGAGCATAACCAGCCCTTTGAGCGCCTGCTGATTGGAGGGTGCGACATCGAGGACCGCGCGAAAATATCCCTTGGCCTTTTCATGGTCGCCGATAGTCTCCGAAAGCTGGGCGCCGAGCAGCAGGACATCAAGGCGCTGCGGCGTGAGCAATAAAAGCTCATCAAAGGTGGCCAAAGCAGCCTTCCACTTTTTAAGCGCATACCAGGCCATGCCCAGATTGTAAAGAACAACTTCGTTTTTCGTTCCGATCTGATCGGCCTTGCGAAATAATTCGACTGCTTTTTTAAGGTCTCCCTGCATTAAAAGCATCGTGGCCTGGTTATTAAGGACCGCCTGTCTGCTCGTGGAAAAATGCGAAGCCTGCTTAAATTCGGCCGCGGCCGAATCCGGCCTACCCAGGAACCATTGCACGACCCCCAGTCCAACATAGACAGGGCCCATGTCCGGTTTTGCCTCTTGCGCCTTCCGTAAAAGCTGATAGGCCCGATCAAACCAACCCAGCGCAAAATAGGTGTATGACAAATTGACATAAAACGAAACATTCGCATCCACGGGTTTGCAGGCTTCTTCGAGCACAGCCGCCGATTCCATCAGCAAACCGGCCTTGCGGTAGGCCGTGCCGAGAAAGGAAGCATACTGCCAATACGCGGGCCGGTAGCGCGTGAGGCGGCGAAACACGTCCACTGCCAGCGCGTAGTCGCCGGCGGCGATATAGGTGTTGCCCAGGATATAATCGGTTTGCAGATCGGAAGGCCCCGCGGCCAGCGCCTTGGTAAGCACCGCGATCGCGCGCTGGTATTCCCCGGCGATAAGATAGGAAAGGCCGATCACGGTCATGCCGTCGGCGGAGGGCGAGAGGACCGCTTGGTTTTGTTCGATGAATTTGAGCGCCCGTTCGCGCGTCTCGTGATCCAGATACCAATGCGCCAAGGCCGTTACGATCCGGGGATCGCGTCGGTTTCCAACCAGGGCGGCCTCAAAATCCTGGCGCGCGACGCTTGTATTTCCACTGGCCTCAAGAAGCCTGCCGAGGCGAAACCGGGCATCATAATCGGCCGGATCAAGAGCGCAGGCATTGACATATGCGGAATAGGCGGCGCTCAGATCTCCGCGCATTTCATAGCCGTAACCCGCGACGTAGGCGCCATAGCCCGCGGGGTTATGGTGGTTAAAAAGCCATTGCTGCTTTACCGGCGCGCTTAAAGGGTCCTGTTTAACTACGCGCAAAAGCTCGTCCAGAAGAATTGCGGAGAGCTGCGCAATTTGGGAAAGCGCGGCTTTCTGCTGCACGACATTCTTCGTGAGGGTTCCATTGCGCGCCGTGAGGAGCGTCATGGTCATGGTCACGGAATCCCTGCGCACCGCAAATGATCCGCCCACGGCCACATCCCATTCCCAAACGCTCTGATGGCGCAAAAGCAGGCTGTCGGAGGCAGCTAAGGAATCGAGCCGATCAATCGATGCCAGCAACACCGGGTCCCAAACCTGAATTAAGGGCGCGCCTTGCAGAAGGTTTGTAAAAGATTCCGGGGCTGCATAGCGGATCCATTCGTGCAGCTCATTCCCCGTCTTATTTTCGAACGGGAATACCACAATGCAAATTCGGGCGGATGCCGCCGAAGCAGGAATAATGAGGCAGAAAAATATCCTTAAACAACAACGGAGAAATGGAGAAAGACATGATGAGGATGCAATCATAAGGCACTCATCAAAATAAGTTTTTTCCTTAGCCGGTGCGTGAGTGTATTTTTTACTATTAATAAATTACTCTTCCATTAAACAACGAGGCGACCCAAAATGCAAGAAGCGGTCAAAGCCATTCTTAAACATATCGGCGAAAATCCTAAACGCGAAGGCCTGCGTGATACGCCGATGCGCGTCCGTAAATCATTCGAATTTTTGACCCAGGGTTACAAACAGGACCCGCAGCAAATTATCGGCAAGGCGATCTTCAGGGAAAAATGCGACCACATGATTATCGTGCGTGACATCGAGATATATAGCCTGTGCGAGCACCATCTTCT
>JAQUMP010000526.1 GCA_028718065.1 Chitinivibrionales bacterium
TTTGGTGGTCGAAACGATGCCGCTGGGGCGCAAAGTCTGGCGCGATCAATCGGCGAATCCGCCACCGCGCTTGCGGGCGGCCTGTCACTTTACGAATGCGCATCGGTCCTCAAACGCTGTGCCTTGGCGCTCGGCAACGACACGGGCCTTATGCATTTGGCACGGGCCGTGGGCATAAAGACCGGCGTGGTCTTTGGCGCCACAACAAGCGCGTGGGGGTTTTTCCCCAGGAGCGGACCGGCAAGCAAAATTTTTGAGCGGCCTCTTTGGTGCCGTCCATGCCACGCCCATGGCGGCACTCTTTGTTTTCGGGGTGGGCGCCCCTGTTTGCGGCGGGTCACGCCGCAAAGCGTTATCGCGGGATTGGAGGAATTGCTAAATAATTCCCCTGCTTGACATGACCCCTTGCACTCATCATTTTATACTTTATGAGGTTCTTCAATCCGTTTAAAGCAGCGTTGGTCCTTGGTCTCATGAGCGTCATCGCTGTTGCATCAATTAAACCGCGGGATAAAACGCCCCTGTTCGTTCCCTCGCCTTATCTTCAGTATTTGGCGGGCATGACATTGATTCAGAACACCCCGCAACTCGACAGTGCAAGTCGATCCCTGCGCTTCGGCGAGCTTGAGGGCCTTACCGGCCTGAACGCGGGGCAATTTGCGGCCTGGGTGCGTTCGTTTAAAAACCGTCCCCGGGATTGGAAAAAAGTCACCGATTCAACCATTCAAATTTTTGACAAAGGCGAACAATCATGGCAAACGAAAACGTCCGTGAATTTACCGACCAGAATTTTAAAACCGAAGCCCTGAGCGCCGCCCTGCCGGTGGTGGTTGATTTCTGGGCGGTTTGGTGCGGCCCCTGTAAAATGCTGACGCCGATTTTCGACGAACTTGCCGCCGAATTTGCCGGCAAGATTATCATGGGTAAAGTAAATGTCGACGACAATCCCCAGGTGGCTTCCCAATATGGCGTCAACAGCATTCCCACGCTCCTTTTTATAAAGGGCGGTTCGGTGAGCGACCAGCAGGTCGGGCTCCTCAGCAAAAAGAACCTCAAGGAAAAGCTGGAAAGATTGATCGCGTAAATGAATATTCTCGCCCTCAATCCGCCGTTTCTGCCAAAATTTTCGCGCGCTTCCCGCTCACCGGCCGTGGCCAAGAGCGGCACGTTTTATTACCCGCTCTGGCTCGCCATGGCCGTAGGCTACCTGGAAAAACAGGGGCATACGCTGCTCTTTATCGATGCGCCGGCCGAAGAAATGTCTTTACAGGACGTTATTGATAAAGCCGTCACCTTCGGGCCGGCCCTGGCCGTTCTCGATACTTCTACGCCAAGCATTTACAGCGACGTCAATGCCGCCGCCGAATTAAAAAAGGCCATACCGGGATTATTTACGGTCCTGGTCGGCGTGCATGTTTCGGCGCTGGCGATCCAGACCCTGGAACTCGCCGGCGCGCTTGACGCCGTGGCCTTCGGCGAATACGACGAAACGCTCGCCCAACTCGCCGCCGTTCTCGAAAAAACAGCCCGCCAAAACCGTGATGAAGCTTTAACGGGTGTCGCCGGTCTTGCATTCCGCACCGCGGAGGGTACGATCCGGAAAAACGGCGCGCGGGCCTATATTGAGGACCTCGACGCCATTCCCTTTGTCTCGTCGGTTTACAAAAAGCATCTCCCGCTCCGGCCCTATTTTTACAGCCACAGCCGCCATCCCCTGGTGGTGATCGTTACCGGCCGCGGGTGCCCCTTTCAGTGTACCTATTGCGTGATTCCGCAGACGCTCATGGGCCACCGCTACCGCAAGCGCTCCCTAAAAAACGTGGTGGATGAATTCCTCTATATCAAGGCCAATTTCCCGCAGGTAAAGGAAATCATGGTGGAGGACGACACCCTGACCGCGGACAAGGTCCGCTGCCGGGAGCTGATGCAGGCCTTAATTGCCGCGGGGGCAACCACTATTCCCTGGTCGGCTAACGCGCGCGCCGACGTGGACGAGCAAACCATGCGTCTCATGAAAAAGGCCGGTTGCCGCCTTTTTTGCGTGGGATTTGAGAGCGGCGATCAACAAATCCTCGACAACATTAAAAAATCGACCAACCTTGCAACCATCCGCGACTTCGTGCGCGACGCCAAACGGGTCGGCATCCTGATTCATGGTTGCTTTATGGTAGGCAACCGCGGCGAGACTAAAGCGACCCTGCAAAAAACGCTCGATCTGGCCCTTAAACTCAACCCCGACACGGCCCAATTTTACCCTATCATGGCTTATCCGGGCACCGCCGATTTTGACTATTACGGCAACAAAGGCTGGATCGTAACCAAGGATTTTCGCCGTTGGCTCACGCCGGAAGGGTTGCACTCTTCGGTGGTCTCCAACCCCGACCTGCCGTATGAATATTTAGTTGACTTTTGCGATCATGCGCGCCGCGCCTTTTACCTGCGCCCGGCCTATATTGCCCGTAAACTTTTTCAGGCCGCTCACCGCCCCACGGAGGCGCGCCGCATTATCATGGCGGGCCTTACCTTTATGCGCTATCTGTTCGCTCCATCGCGCACCGGGAAAAAGGATTTATGACGGCCCCGGAAGTTCTATTCTGGCTCAGTTGTTTTGTTTTATGCTACGCCTACGGCATTTATCCGCTGCTCCTGCCGCTCCTGGCGCGGCTGTTCGGCAGCGAGCCGCGCCAGGACGGAGCGTTTACCCCGGCGGTCACGGTGATCGTGCCGGCCTACAACGAAGGGGTGGTGATCCGGAAAAAAATCAACAATATCCTCGCGCTTGATTATCCGGCCGATAAATTATCGGTGCTGGTAGGGAGCGACGCCTCCACCGACGATACCCACGAAAAAGTCCTGGCCTTGTCCGGTCCGCGCGTACGGCTGTGGATTGCCCCGCGGCGCGGCGGCAAGACCGCCGTGCTTAACCAATGCGCGCAGCAGGTCGCCGCGGAAATAATCGTCTTTACCGATGCTAATACCATGTTCGATCGGGAAAGCCTGCGACTGTTGGTTCGCAATTTTGCCGACGGGCGCGTGGGCGGCGCGGCCGGGCGCATCGACCACGTGACCCCTGCCGCGGCGGCGGCCCCATACCGGGAAGAAGTCGCCTACCGCGCCTTTGAGGTTCGCCTTAAAAAAAATGAAT
>JAQUMP010000527.1 GCA_028718065.1 Chitinivibrionales bacterium
TATTTTTATCGAATGGCCCTAGCGTTTAACCGGCGCAATACCAATGCCTGGTTCGGCCTTATTTCGGCTTACCAGGCCGACGGCCAACCCCGCGCCGCGGACAGCCTGCAAGGGGTCATGCTGCGCCTGTTCGGGGACTCGATCGCGTCCGTCAACCGGATCGTGGCGCCCTTCGGCGCGGCGCTGGATTATGCCCTGAACCAGGAGGGTGTTTACCGTTTGCAATACCAGGCCCGGGCGAAGGCCGAAGCCGACCTGCTCTACGACGGTTTTCTGCTGGCCAAGGCGCTCACGCTGATCTGCAATTGTCAAGGGCTCTCGCTCTATGCCAGGACCGCTCCCGGCAAAGGCGTGCTCATGTATGTCAAGAGCGCCCCGTTCCCGGCTTCATTCGCCCAATTCAAGCAAAACGCTACGCTTACGTGGTTGCGATAATACGGGACGGCCGATAAAGTCAGGAAGACAATTCGGCCAGGCAATTAAGGAGCGCCTTGGCGCTGTCCCAGAGCAGCGCGGGAAACAACGGGTCGTCGGCGTAGATTTGGAGGATCTCCAGGACGGTCATCATATCGGAGGGGTTTAAAGCGGCCTCGGCCGAGTTTATTTTGTCAATGACTGCTTCTATATTGTCGTAGTAAAAAACAACCCGCTCCTGCGCGGCCTCAACGGCGTCCACTTCCGTAAGCAAACGGCGGCCAAGGACCCCTATCGCCTCCCGCTCCGCGGGAGAGAGGTGAATTTCCAGTTCCATTTCATGGATGCCGCTCAGCGACGAACTGGATGGATCAAAACCGCGCAGGTGTTGGCGCACGTCCTCGTATTGAATACGCATGGTCCCATTTACCAGCGCAAAATGGCGCAACAACGTTTCTTCGGCGTTTTGCTTGTCCTGCGGGCGGACCAAAAAATTAACCTGCGTCAACGCCTCGCCCGGAACGGCGACGGGCGTCATTAAAAACGGGATGTGCGCCTCGCGCAGCAGCGGCGCGGCAATGGTGGTGTCGTTGATATGCAGCGGATGCGAAAGCGGCACGCATTCATCGGGCTGGAGCGTAACGCCTGCTTCCGGCGCGCCGGGGGCGACCGTCGCGGTCTCGTTGTTCACAACGATGCCGCGCCGGGTCATCTCATGCGAAATGAGCTCCAACGCCGCGGGCGTGTACTGGTCGCGATGGTTACGGTACTGTTCCCGCAGATAGTCGTTATTCCACCGCGCAAGCTGCTCTAAAAGACGATCGTGCATGTAAAGCTCCGGAAAAAATATTTATTGTCATTGGCATGAAATGTGTTTTTATGGTAATATCTAAAAATATAAATAGTAAAGGATTTATTCAAAGGACCATTTTCCGCCATGCGCTACTATCAGCGTAAAATAAAAAAATTCGCCCGCGATGAGATAATATTTTCCGAAGACATGGAATGCGACGGCATGTACATTATCGATTCCGGCCAGGTCCGCATTTACAAAACGGTCGACACCCCCCAGGGAAAACGCGAGGTTGAGCTGTGCCGCCTGGGGGTCAAATCCATGTTCGGTGAAATGGCCATGATCGACGAAAACAAGCGCTCCGCCAGCGTCCAGGCGCTTGAGCCCACCTCCTGCACCATCATCACCAAAAAAATATTCGAGGACCAGCTCTCGCGCATTCCGGTCTGGATGGTGAACATGATCCGCATCCTGGTACAGCGTTTGCGGGAGACCAACGGCAAGCTGCGCACCATCCTCGAAGAATACGCGCCTTCGCCCAATAACGATATGGGCAGCGTGCTCACGATCGTGCAGGAGAAAAAAGAGAGCGTCCCGATGCCGCCGCCGGGGGCAAAGAGGTCCGCCCTTGAGGGGCGCAAGTCTTCGCTCGTGGTGGAGACCGAAACGATCATCAACGATCTTTTTGAAAAAGATAAAAACAATCTCAAGGATTTGCTTGACTGTTAAAACCCCGCCAGCAGCGAAACCTGCGGCAGATGGTGCGGATCGAACACCTTTACAATCTGGACATCCTCGTTCTTTACCAGATCTTCCTGGTAAATCAGCATCTCATTGAGCAACTCAAGGTTCTGGTTGGTGAGCACGCTCACCACCGGCTTGGCAAAATGCTGGCCGTTGGCATGTACGATCCGGCCGATACAGCCGTTGGAAAGCTGCGCAAGGCTTCCAACAACGTAGAGCGAGTAATATTCCAAAAGCCCCTTGATGACCTCGCCGTCCACCAGATTCTGGCGGGTCATTTTAATAAGCATTTCCATGGCGCGATAGGGGATATAGGAGCTGCGGTAGGGCCGCGGCGACGAAAGCGCCTCGAACATGTCGGCCACCTGCACGATTTTGGCATAGCCGTGAATAAAGCGTCCCATGCGCTGCTTGGGATAGCCCTTGCCGTTTTCGCGTTCATGAGCCTGATACGCGACAAAGGCGATATTTTCGGGCAGATGCTTGATTTTTTCGAGCAGGTTAATGCCGAGGATCGGGTGTTTCTGGACCTCAAACCACTCGTCTTCGGTAAGTTTGCCGTTCTTGAGCCGGATCGCCCGGGGTACCAGCAGCATGCCGCAGTCGTGCAGCAGGCCGCTCATGGCGATTTGCACCACCTGTTCCTCGTTATAGCCGCGCGCGGCGGCGATGGCAAGCGCGATCAGGGCTACGTGCAGGCTGTGCCGGAAAATAAAGTCTTGATCGCTTTTGTCAATCTCCTGGAACGGCAGGCACAGAACCAGGTCGTGGTCCCGCGTAAAGGGCTCCAGAAACGGTTCCACGATCGCGCGGATATCGCATCCGTCTACATTCTGGCCGCGCGCGACCGCCAGCAGGAGCACGCGGGCGCGCAGCAACATCTGCGCGTAGAGGCGCTGGAACTCTTCTTTGCGGGCCGCAGGGCGCCCGACCGCGCCGTCGCGGGCGATTTTGGCCTTGAGCGGCTGCCCCACCGGACGGTCGCTGAGGACCTGATGCGTAATCAGCCGGTCCAGGGTCTTGGCCGTTTCGCACCCGGCGAGCTGTTCCAGGCCCTCTTTGCCGAATTTAAGGTCCTTGACTTGTGCTAAAACAGCCTGCGCCGGCGGGCACTCGTCTTCAAAGGCGAATTCGGGCACGTCATTGAGCGAGGTATTAAGGATCTGCTGGATCTCTTCGGTCTCGCTGCCGGC
>JAQUMP010000528.1 GCA_028718065.1 Chitinivibrionales bacterium
CCCGCCCTGGGTATAGGTTGCTGCAAGCATAATAATTTTTCTCCGGTAGGGGCGCATTGCAATGCGCCCCTACAATATATTGTAAATAAAATTCCGGATGTTACAAACCCAATTTCCAATATTTTGCAAGGGCATCGATATTAACGCCGGTTTCAAACGTCCTCAGATTATGCGCGTTCGGTTTGCCGTCGGCGTCGTAGCATTCGTTAAAGCTGCCCCAGCGCTGGGCGCTGGTGCCGTTAACGAGCGCATCGTAAATTTTTTCTTTAAAAGGATCTTTTACCTGCACCAGGCACCATAATAAATAACCAAGATCATGCCCCAGATATCGATTGTCGCCCAGAACAGGCACGAGCGGCAAGGTTTTCTTATCGGCCAAAAAATAGCCCTTGACGGAATCAACATCGCAAGCGACCCGCTCCGCATGCTTGACATTTACGCGATAATACCAGGGAAAAAGCGTAAGGTTGACGATTCTCCCTTTAGGAAAGCTGTTGTCGGCTTTAAGGCGACACCATTCATGATAGCCTTGCGGTTGCTCGGCATTATCGGTCCGCCAGAAATCTTTTTCAAACGTCTCTTTTAAATTTTCCAGCACGCTGTTTAAATTGTAGACCGTGCCGTAAATGGAAATATAGGATTCCGGATTGTCGTTTCTTTTTTTAAGATAATCGATGTAAAATTCAAGCGAGGCAATGCACAGGGCCAGCGAACTCATGGACCAGTAATTTTCAAGATAGCGGTAATCGTAGCCGGCGGGCAGGGTGGTCACGGCGCCGCACAGTTCGGTTTCGTCGCCGGAAAACTCCAGTCTGTAGCCGTTGGCCACGGCATGCTTGAGCTGAACGTCCATGGAATATTGCAGGGAACCGTGAACCGCTTTTATGGCCGCAAGATCGCCGGTGGCGGCCAGGTAGTCGCGCGCGACAAGCATATAAAGCGCCGGGGTTTCCGGCGCGCTGTTGGCTTCCGGGCAGGCGCCGCCCCATTGACGCCGGGGCGTATTGGCCGGATTGCCGTTATATAAAGCAAAGGTGTCGCGACCGCAGGAAGATGCGTTGGGGATAAAGCCGTGCATCATATACTTGTGGTGCATAAAATTAAGATAATCGCCCGACTCCTGCGTGTGGCCGCAGGCAAGCAGCCCGCGCAGACCGCAATAGGCGTCGCGCGTCCAGGCCATATCGGCCCAGATTTCGTCGGAAACAAATCCGCCGTCGACGGTCTGGTTGGTTTTTATTATGGTAAGGCTGCCTTCAACAATGTCCCGCGCCCGTTGGTCTTTTATTTTGTCGAGGGCATAGACGCTCCCTGCATTGTTAAACCAGGTTTGCCATTCGTCAATGCTTGCCGCGACATTTTTAAGGGCATCCATCGACCGGATTTTACCGATATAATCGCTTTCCGGCAGGTCGGTGTAGTGCAGGTAATGCGCAAGGGCGATATGATGCGAGCCGCCCGCCGAAAGTCGTTTCGGTTTTGATTGAAGAACATAGGTGTTCTTTACTTTGTAAATGGTTTCGGGGGCTTCGTTATAGGCCACCAGCAGGAACCGGTCGGCCCAGTTGGGCACCCACTTGCTCTGCGTGCCCTGAAAGGAAAACAGGGTCGTGCCCTGGCATAAAACCACGCCGCTTGCTACGCCGTCCGAATCATCGGCGCATGCATCCTTGATGCCGCTTTCAGCCGAAATGAGCGTGAGGTGGGTTTTAATGCTTATGATATGTTCTTTGGAAGCGGAGTTATTATCGACCAGGACCGCTCTTGACAAATACGTTTCGCCGCGGCAGGCGCCATCAACGACGGTTACGGTAATTTCTCCTACCGTGGCCATGCCGTAATAAACGCCCGTTCCGCGGGCACGGTGCATTTTTAAATCGAGGGCATGTTCCTGGCCGTCGATAATAATTCGTATTTCTTCGCGCTCGATATAATTGGAGCAGGTATAGTGCGGCCCGGCGATAAAACCCCATTTTCCGTCCGCGCCGCCGCCCGCGACCACCAGGCCGGTGCCGACCAGATAAAAATCGTCACGGGAGTTTAAATGCTGCACCTGCGGAGGCAAAGAGAGCATGCCGAATTTATTTTCTACGGTCATGTGAGAAGAACCTTTCTTTTATTAAATTTATCAATCCCCATAATGTCGGGCGATCTCCTCGCGCATAATCTTTACCCAGCGCGGAATGCGGTCGGCTTCGTTTTGCAGCGTCACCACGTCTTTTAAGATTATTTCCAGTTGACTTTGACCAAGAAGTTCGTATGATTTGCGGATGTCCTGCCGGATCTCATCCTCGTTAAAGCGCGTGCAAACCATGGCCGGGTTCGGGCGGCGCGAAAGGACCAGGTCCTTTACTCCCGCGAACTTCTCCTGGTTGGCCCAGGCGGTAATGCCGATTTTGCGCACATTGGGAATATAGCGGCGTACGATATCGAGCCGGTCGTCCAGCGGCTCGCAGCAGCCGTAGGAAATATAACCGAAACGTTTGGTAATGGGCGCGACATAGGGCATAATAAACTCCTCGAACATCTGCGGCGAAGCCACGACCATTTCCTGACATTCGGCAAAACCCCATAGCTCCGACAGTTTGGCTTTTTCGTTGGCTGCAATGGACTTTCCGTTCGGCGTAACGTCGGCCTCCCCATTGGCGGCGGCCCAGTGGGGGGTGATAAGGTTTTCGCGTTCCATAAAGTCAAGCGTTAGCATCCATTCGTCCCGCAGGAACGCCATAAGCGCATGCACGCCGTCCGGATTTTCGCAGAGCGCCATGATAAGCTCGTTAAAGCCCAGCAAATGCACGGCGTCGTAGCCCACGCCGAGCGTCCATTTGTGGTGATGCGGCATAAAGGCGATGCGGGGCGGCAGGATATCACCGAAAATATCATTGGCAAGATTGAGCTGTTTTTGCGAGGTCTCCCAATCAACCGTTAATTTTTCGTGCGGCATTTTGGCCACCTCTTCGGCAATTCTGGGGATTTCCTTGATCACCGGAATATAAGCATAACCGGAGGAACGCTCCTTGCTCGCTTGACGCGGCATATTGTGTCCGTCATGCGAATCCTGGGTTTGTATCTGCCACTGGAGTGGAAATTGCGGCCAGACAATCGCGTCGTCGTCCACCACGTAAAAGCGGTAGATCAGTTG
>JAQUMP010000529.1 GCA_028718065.1 Chitinivibrionales bacterium
CAGGGTAAACAGGTCGAAGGGATGAATGCCGGCCGGGCTGAAATGATAATAATTCAGGAGCGGGGTGTAGGTGTTTATTACCTGCAGAAGCCGGAACGCGGTTTCTTCGGTGCCGCCGAATTCAGCCAAGCCGCCCTCCACTTGGCGGCGGCCCTGCGAAAGCGCGCTGCTCTTGGCGAGAAGCACTTCCAAAAGACCGCGCACTATGGATAAAAGATACGGCGAAGCCGAAAGGCTCAGCAGCGGCGGAACGAATTTTTCGTCCGGTTCAATCTGACCGCCGGCGTTACGAACCAGGCGCCCGATTTTAAGCGTGGAGTAATTGTCTAAAGATTCCCCGCTAAAAAGAATCGTTACGTTTAAAAGCCCGACTTCGATCTCTTTTTTTTGAGTGCCCAGAACGTCGTCGATAACTTGTTCCGTGCGGCCTTTAAAACGAACGCCATTGTTGTCGTTATCCGGGCCGGCAACATTGATCTTGCCCGGAATCCCGAGCGGCAGGGCAAGAAATACGTCGCAGGCCTGCTGATCGTGGGTCATGGCTTTGGCAAAAGAGCGCGATGGAATGGCGGCCTCATCGCCGGGAACGGAAAAAATCGTGCCGTCCGGGAAAATGCCGCTGCTGCGCACAAGCGTAAATTGCGAATTCATGAGCGCGTCCGTGTCGATGGCGAGGTCGGTAAGGCCGTAAAAGGTTGGATTGCCGATCGCCAGCTGCATGCGCAGGATATTTAAGAGCGAACGCTCCATCTGCTGAAAATGCTGCGGCTGCAGAAACATGCCTTCGCGAAAAACGACTCTGCTGTTTTCTGACACGCGTGGTCCTTTCGTAACGGGCGCGATTTGACAAATGCGATCTTGATACGCTGTTTTATACCGGATTTAAAGGCAATACCCAAAGACAGCTATTACTATAATTAATAAAAAATATATATGCGACACCCGTCTTTATAATATTTTTTCATTTTAGGCCTGAGCTTAGGAGTATGGCCGTTTCATTGCAAAGGGGAGACGTTTCCATGAAAAATCGGACCGCTTTTTTTGCATGTTTACTTGCGCTATTAATATTTAAAGGTCTTGCCATTGCCGCAACCGAAGGGATGCTTACGGTCAAGACCGATCCCGAAGGCGTCGAGGTGTGGGTCGACGACAAATATATCGGAGACGCTCCGATCATCGCCAAGAAAATTTCCCCCGGCCGCTATACTTTAAAACTTGTCGATCCGGTCGGCCATTCGAGCGCCGCGGAAGAAATCTTTATAGAAAACGGTCAAACCACGACCATCGAAAAAGCCATAAAAACCAAATATGGATCGCTTAAAGTTACCACCGACCCTCCCGGCGCGCAGGTTTACCTGCTGACGCAGCTTGGCCAGACGCCTTTGAATAACGATTTTATTATTCCCGGCAAATACCGGCTCGAAGTCACGCCATCTTCACCGGGATATAAAACCGTTACCGCCGATGTGGTGATTCCCAAAGGCGAAACCGTTACGCTCAATAAAATTTTAGAGCGCAAGACAATATTTGACACCAAAGCTCTGGCACGAATCGCGCTTGGCGTAGGGGCGATCGCTTTTTACGGCTGGGCAATTTCGGCGCAGGGTGATTACCGGTATTACAGCCACATTCCCATGGCTGTTGACCCCACGGCTGTTGACAAAAGCAACTCGGCCGCCGCTCAGCGGACATGGGGGATTATTTTAGGAACTACCTGCGTGCTGGGGTTTGAGATCGTGGCGTTTTTCTGAATCCGTGTTATGGTAGTTTGGATTGACCTCACCCCATTACCCCGGCCTACGGCCACCCCTTTTCCCCTCTCCGATTCGGAGAGGGGAAAAGGGGCAGGGGAAAAGGGGTGAGGTTAACAACAACGACATTAAATTATGAATTCATCCTCTCAAAATCAAAACGATCCCGCTCCCCTTTCCCGCAATCCCGATAAAACCTTTGTCGAAAGCGGAGACATAAACGTAAGCGCAAACAACACTTCGCTCAACCAGACTCCCTTATCGTTAACGGCCGGCAAAAAAATCGACATCACCAAAATCAGCCGGACGAACCCATACCAGGAAAAAGGCACGCCAGCAGCACCAGACGGTTTGCCGCCGGTCGATCAAAACATGGTGCTCGGCTCCGGTACGGTCGTTTCCATCCTCGGAACGGGCGGGATGGCGCGCGTGTACAAAATCTGGAACGATAAGCTCGAAATGCACCGCGCCGTAAAAATCCTGCTCCCCAATCAACACGGCGATCTGGCGCACCGTTTTGAAACCGAAAGCAAAATTACCGCAAAACTGCACCACCCGAATATCGTAGAAATTTATACCGTGGGCGAATGGAAGGGGCTGCCCTACCTCGAAATGGAATATATCGACGGGGAATCGCTTGAGGCGGTCATCGGCCGCTACGGCAGGTTGCCCGAAGCGGTGTGCTGCGCGATCGGGATTTTTATTTCCCGCGCGCTAGCCTATGCCCACAGCCAGAGTTTTTTGCTTTACGGCAAGAATTATCACGGGGTCATCCACCGCGACCTCAAACCCGCCAACATTATGGTTTCCGCTAAAGGCGGCGTGCGCCTTATGGATTTCGGCATTGCCCGGCCCACCGAAACGAGCCTGCATACGGTCGACGGTAATATTGTGGGGACCATGCAATATCTTTCGCCCGAGCAGCTTGACGGCAGCGCTATCGACGGCCGCACCGACATTTATACGCTGGGGGCAATCCTGTATGAGATAATCACCGGCACCAAGACGTTTCCGCAAACGACCATCACCAATCTCATGAAAAAAAAGGCGCTTAATGAATACCGGCGCTTTAACGAGTTCGATTTTACGGTGATGCCGGCGCTGGGGAAAATCGCCCAGAAATGTTTGCAGCAAAACCCCTCCGACCGCTATCAGGTGGCCGCGGACCTGGAAAAAGACCTTACGGAGCTTTACGGAAGCTTAACAAACGAGACTCCCGAGCAGACCATGCAACGCTTCTGCTCCGATCCGTCCAGTATCGCCGTTTACCATGCGCCGTTCATTAAAAAACTCATAAAGCCGGTGGTATATATTCCGGTGGCCGTGCTGGCACTGCTGGCCCTGCTCACGATTGTATTGTTTGCCACCGGACCCAAGGCAACC
>JAQUMP010000530.1 GCA_028718065.1 Chitinivibrionales bacterium
CAATCTGATCGTGGAGTCGAATCATGTTGTCGGCAACGAGGTCCTGCGCGCCATGCTGCTGCAGCGCATCAAGGCGTCTAAAAAGCCGTTCGGCCTTTACTTTGAAGAAATCACCGGCGGTTTTACCATGACGGGCCGCACCATTCCGAACGCATTCACCGTTACGCCGGACCTTATGTATCGCATTTACCCCGACGGCCGCCAGGAAATGGTGCGCGGCGTGGATATGATCGGCACCATGAGTTCGCTGAGCAACATCGTCGCGACCGGCGACCGTCCGTGCGTATTTAACGGCATTTGCGGATCGGAATCGGGCAGCGTTCCGGTTGCCGCCGTTTCTCCGGAGCTCCTTATTTCCGATGTGGAGGTGCAGAAAAAAGAAAAGGCCCAGGACAAACTTCCGATTCTGCCGTCTCCTGGAGAAACGGCTCCGGCGGGAGGCGTCCGATGAACTGCCGCGCGATTATAATTTTTATAGCCGGCGTGGTTGTTGCCCTGCCGGCAAAGACCCGCGAAAGCAGCGGCGATTCAAATATCGTAACGGCCATGCAGCAGGAACTGGACCGCTCGACGCAAAGTTTACAAATAGCAAAAATGCATCGCCCCTATTTTATCGGCTACCGTCTTACCGTGCGCGACGCCTTTTTCTGCGGGGCGTCCTTCGGCAGCATTACAAACGCCAACGCCAACCGGCTGTGTGAAATCGAAATCGATTTGCGCGTGGGTTCGCCGCAATCCGATAATTCCAATTTTTTTAACGGGAACCGCATTGTAAACGGCACTTTCAAGGGCGGGCAGGGTTTACTGAACGGCGATTCGTTTATTTTGCGCCGGGCGCTCTGGCTGGCAACGGACGCCGCCTACAAGCAGGCGCTTAAAGATTATGCCCAGAAAGAGTCGGTTGCCAAAAACCGCAGTCGTCTGGAAGAACTCGATGATTTTGCGCCCGCGCCGGCCTGCACGGTCATGGCGGACGGCGCGCTGCCCACGATCGACAATTTACAAACAGAAAGCCTGGCCCGGCAGACGTCGGCGCGGTTCAAGCGCTATGCCAAACTCAGCTCGTCGTCGGTATATTTTTCGATCCAGGACCTTAAAACCTATTATGTCAACAGCGAGGGCGGCCGTTTTGTCAGGTGCGAGCCCGGCGCCTGTTTCGGCGTTTCGGCAAAAACCCAATTGGACGATGGCGTTCCCCTCGAAGATACCCGGCAGGTGTTCGGTTCAACGCTCGCGACACTCGGCTCCCCGCAGCAACTCATCGCGCTGGCCGACAGCGTGGGCGCGCTGCTGACGGCCCTTTGCAGCGCGCCCCTGGCGCAGCGCTACATCGGTCCGGCGCTCTTTACCGGTCAGGCCGCCCGCGAGCTTTTCAGTCGCACCATGGTGCCGCAGTTCTGCGTTCCGCGCCACCCGCTCTGCGCCAATGCCGACGCCAACGCCACCTTCGACATCAAACCATTCCTTGACAGATTGGGAGGCCGCGTTCTGCCGGAATATATGGACGTGAGCGATGATCCTACCGCGCTTTTTTATCAAAACACGTCCCTGGCCGGCTCGTTTGCGGTAGACGACGAGGGCGTGCCGGCCCGTCGCAAGATGCTGGTTGCCAAAGGTATCCTGACCGGGCTCTTAACCACGCGCGCGCCGGTTTCGGGCATCGCGGCAAGCTCCGGCAATAAGCGCGGCGCCTTGCCCCTGCCCGGAAATATTATCGTTACGGCCGAGCATGGCCTCGGCAATGCGGACCTGATAAAAAAACTGCTGGAGCTGGTCCGCAAACGCAATTTACAATACGGGATTATCGTAAGGCGCATCGGCGACCCGAATTCCGCCCAATTTACCGTGAACCGCGGTTCGATGTCCGCCCGCGGCCTTGACGGAAGCATGGTGATTAAAAATTGCACCGAAGTTTACAAAATTTACCCGGGCGGCAGACAGGAATTAATACGGAACGCGGAACTGACCGGCATTTCGCTGGAGGCCTTTAAATATCTGAGCGCGGCCTCGCGCGAGGTCTCGGTGGGCAGTTTTTCCCTGTATGCCGGCGATGTTTTTCCGTATTCCGGCAATGAATCGCATCCTGTGTCGCTGGTGGTACCGTCGTTGCTTTTTGAGGATGTTGTTATAAAAAAAATCAGCGACGAAGTGCCCAAAGCGCCCTTTTGGCCCCATCCGGTTTATACCAAAACGGTTTTGCCGTAATCACAGGTCCACCTTGGTTCTACTAAAAATCTTTCGTGTTCGTTAAGCGAATAATATATTTAATCTGATTAGAGGCCGTGCAGAATCGCCCTCGGGCGATTTCGCATGAGTGCCGTCTACGGAATTTAGGTTTAAACAATTAAGTTATGAAATCCGGAGGAAAAATGAAAAAGGTAATAATAATTCTACTGGCTGTTTACGGGTTGTGCGGCGCTCAAACCATGGCAAAGGTCGCGGTCCTCGATTTAACCGGCCAGGGTGTTGCGCCGGTCGACCTCGGCATTGCATCGGACCGCCTTCGAGACGAAATAATCATCACCGGTAAATTCGGCGTTATCGACCGCGACCGCTTGAACGAGGCCCTAAAAGAAATTAAAGCCCGCCAAACGCCGTGTGAAAACAAGGATTGCATCAGCGAAATCGGCCAGGCGCTCGGAGTCTTGTCCGTGGTTCAGGGGTCTATTGACAAAACGAGTAATGGCTTTAAAATTTCGCTCGCAATGATCGATGTTATAACCGGCAACGTCCTTAAGTCCGTCGAAAAGGAGGTCGCCGGGTCCGGCACCGAAGGTTTAAAGGACGGTGTGCATGAAATCGCCAAACTGCTGGTCGCCAAACCGGGAAAGGGCGCCAACGGAGAGACGCTTGAGAAAACCATTATCGAAAAGGCGCAGGACACTTCCGCCACGCGCTTGGCGGCGCATAAGGTCCTGCCGCCGTCATGCTTTACTTAAGGGGATATGTCGGCCCGGCTTGGACTGGGGTTGCTCATGGATGGGGTTGTCGGCGGGACGGTTGGTTTTGAATATGCCCTCCTGGACGCTTTTTCCGTGGGCCTCAGCGCGGGGTTTTCCAGCAGCAAGGACGCTCCTCCGGACCTTTATTATTCCTATACTTTTATACCGGTTGCGGCGCGGGGGGCGT
>JAQUMP010000531.1 GCA_028718065.1 Chitinivibrionales bacterium
CATGAAGGAGCGCCTCTTCCCGGTGCTGATCGATTTCGGCCTGGCCAAAGTCATGGAAACCATGGATAAAAATCTGACGCAGTCCGGGGAAATCATGGGGGCGCCGGCCTATATGGCGCCGGAACGCTTGACGCATGGGTATGCCGACGCCCGTTCGGACATCTGTAGCCTGGGCATTATGCTCTACGAAATGCTGGCCTTTAAAAACCCTTATCTGGACCAGCGCAGCATCCATCAGACCACTCAGAACGTGATCGAGGCCAATCCCATTCCCTTGCATAAATTAGTGCCGTGGCTGCCGCCTGAGGTCGAGGCCATAACGCTTAAAGCCATGCACAAGGACCCGCTGCGGCGCTATCAGACCATGCAGGAATTCCGCGAAGATCTGCTGCGCTACCAGCGCGGCGACCGCGTGCTGGCCACGCCGCCTTCGCTTGTGTCAAGAACGCGGCACGGGTTCCGCCGCCACCGCCTGCTGGTGGTTTCGCTGGTTTTGGCGGCCTTTTTCAGCGGGCTTTTTCTGGCCTATTCCTACCGGCAGACCATCAAGGAAAAATCCCGCTGGCGGCAGGTGTACGCCAATGATTTTGCCGGTCCCCGGGCGCTGGACAATTGGGAAATGGCCGCCGCGCCCGCGCCGCGCGGCGCGGTTCAACCGGCGGTTGTGCCGGAGCCACCCTGGTCCGTGCGCAACGGCGCGTTGCACGCCGGCGGCGCGGGCGTTTCGTTTATACGCCTGGACCGACTCTTTATGCACGATGTGCGCGTCGAATTCGACCTCAGCGCAAGCCAGGCCGATCTTTTTGACTGCGGCTTTTTTATGTGCGGCCAGCAACCGGACAGTTCCTATCGGTTTTGGGTGCATCAGCGCGGGCAGAGCGCCTGCGGGATCAGCTATCCGGAAAGCGAGTTTCTTTTTTACGAATATGATCCGAGCGCCTTCAAAAGCGGTTCGCGCTATCATGTCGCCATCGAAAAAAAGGACAACATATTTACTTTTTTTCTGAACCAGGTCCGCATTGCCCAAATCCCGGATTACCAGATCCGGCTGACGCAACCGTTTCAGACGTGCGGCTTTTTTACGCGCAATTGCGCCGTGGATATCGATAATCTGCGCATATCGCGGCTCTCGATTCCGCTCTTGTCGGGTCCCCTGGTCATCGGCGATTACAGCTTTGAGCGCGGCGATCTGAGCGAAGCGTTGCGGGAATACAACGAGGTGCTGCTGGATTACCCCAACGCGGATATTGCCGCATCGATCCTGATAAAAATTGCCGAATGTAAATTGCGTCTGCGCCATTTTAAGGAAGCCCAGGATGCCCTTGATCTTTTCGAGGGTAGTGAGAGCAAAACGAAAAGCGACGTTTGCAAGGCGCTTTTTTTGCGGCAATTACTGTATAAGCAAGAGGGTGATTTTGCGGCAGCGGACAGCGTTCTGCGGGCGCTTTACCGGCGCGCCCCCGACGATCCCGCCACGCAGACCGTGCTTTTCCGGCGGATGGCGGCCATTGCCGATACGGCCGCGGGCGCGCCGCTTTTTGCCGCAAACGCCTGCGTCAGGCAGGCGGCGGACTATAAAGAACTTCTGCCGTCGGCGGTGCGTTTGTTCGGCAGTGTCTGCCGGGGGATGCTTGCCAAAGGGAAATTTGAAGATCTGGTTGAACCCGCGCGCGCCATGGCTTCCGTCAGTAAAGCATCGGTGCAGGCATTTTCAATGGTCAACTATTGGCTCGGCATGATTCTGCTCAATAAAGGCGATAAACCCAGGGCCCTGGACTTTTTTAACCAATGCACCGCGGTGCAGTACGCCGGCGATATGCGCTGGCTGGCATGGATGGAACTGGCGGCTATTTACGAATGCGATAATAACAACGCCGATGCGTACGCAAGCTACCGGACGATTTTTTCCGACTGCCCGCCCGGACTGCAAATCGCCTGGATGGCGCGCTGCGCCATGGCGGCCTGCGCGGCACAGGGGGTCAAGGAAGAAAATATCCAGGCAATCTGTGACGATATAATTAAAAGCGATCAGCCCTTCCCGCTGCCGCGCCTGATCGCGCAGTTGTACGACGACCGGATCACCCCGGCCCGGTTCGAGGAACGCTGGCGCGCCATTGCGCCGGATGATCCCCTGTATGCCTGGTACGAAGCCAACCGCGCCGCGATGCACGCGGACAAGCCCGTAGCCGTGCGTTGCCTGCAATCCCTGCGGCAGCAGGCGGCCGGTAATGAATGGCTCTGCCGGCAGATCGATATCAGAATCCAGCAGCTCAGCCATTCTTGACATATAAAAAAATCCGCGCGATTAATTCCTTGACGCCTTTCCGGGTATTTGCTTATTTTACTCTGCTTTACCCTTTAACCGTTTTAGCAAAACCATGCTGCGAGAGCTGATTGCACCTAAAAAATATGTAGACCTTCATATTCATACGAAATGCTCGGACGGGACCAAAACGGTCGGCGAAGTAATTGCCGAAGCTGAGGAAAAAAAACTCAGGGCCATTGCCATAACCGACCATGACTGCATCGACGGCGTGATCGCCGGAAGCGATGCGGCCCGCCAGGCCGGGATCGAGATGATCCCGGGGCTCGAGCTTTCCAGTGAAATCGAAGGGTCCGATATCCATATCCTCGGATATTTTATCGATATCCAAAACCGGCGGCTCATCGAAAAATTAAACGAAATGAAGAAGGCGCGTTTTGTCCGCGCGCAGAAAATCGTCGAGAACCTTAACAAAATGGGAATCGACCTGCGGTTTGAAACGGTCCTTAATATCGCCGGTCAAGCTTCCATCGGCCGTCCGCACATTGCCGTGGCCATGCTCAAGGAAGAACTGGTCTATTCATTCAAAGAGGCCTTCGACAAATATATCGGTTACGGCTCCACGGCCTATGTCGAAAAAATGAATTTGCGCCCGGGCGAGGTCTTTGCTCTTATTCGTCAAGCCGGCGGCGTGCCCGTGCTGGCGCACCCCGGCGTTACGCGGGTAGACGAACGCATCCCGGAGTTCATCCGCGACGGGCTTCTGGGGATCGAAGTCTATCATTCGGAACAGGACACCGTACTCTCCAAACATTATCTCCAATACTGTAAAAAACACGACCTGGCCTTTACGGGCGGG
>JAQUMP010000532.1 GCA_028718065.1 Chitinivibrionales bacterium
AACGACCGCAAAATTCAATATCGCTTGCCACGGTCGCGGAAGGATCGTTTTCACTGAGGCCCAGCGTTCCGGAGGCCTTAAAGGGGAGCACGGCAATGGGAATGCTGTCCACATTGTGAGCGTAGGATTCCAGATTCACCCGCGCCGCAAAAATATTCTGGGCGGCAAGGGCAAGGAGCGCGGAAAAAAAGTATTTGGCAAGGTTGTTCATTGTGATTCCGGCCGTAAAATATAATCCACGTCCAACTTATTGTCCAAAAAACCAACCGGGAGCTTGCCGAACGGAGCGGCCAATTTTATGGCGCGCAGCGCTAATTCGTCCAGCGTCCGGTTCCCGGAGGAGTGCGTTGCAGCCGGTTCGCTGATGGTCCCGTTGGAAAAAATACTAAATGAGACCGTGACATAAATATCTTTTTTATCGGTAAGTC
The DNA here is from genome assembly GCA_028718065.1 of Chitinivibrionales bacterium. GTDB lineage: Bacteria > Fibrobacterota > Chitinivibrionia > Chitinivibrionales > FEN-1185 > JAQUMP01. The sequence goes on from JAQUMP010000532.1 coordinate 429, forward strand.
CCGGCGGCGGCTTCCAGAACCGTTCCACCTTGCTCATAAGATTTTGAATATACCAGGGATATTTAAAGTTTGAAGTGAGCGGAACGATTTCGGAAACCGGCGCGCTTACGGCCCCCAGAAGTTGCGAAAGCTCGTCGACATTTTCCTGCTCCTCCTGTTTTTTAGGGTGCGCGGCCTCCTTTTTAGTAAGCGGTTTGGGGACCGCCTTTTTGGCCTGATGCGGTTTTTGTTTTGCTTCCTGCGGGGCGGGCGGCTCCTTGCTCTTTACCACCTGTTGCGGGGCCGTAATTTGTTTGGGCATGGTCACCAGCGTAAAAGTTTGCGGCCGAGCAAATTGCGTGCTTTTCCAGATCATGGCCGTGAGAAGCGGAACAACAATCAATATTATAATATGAAATACGAGCGAAAAAAAAATGAGCGGCAGAAGCGGAGGGGCGCCGGCGGCATCGTCGCACACATCCGCCCGAAGAGCGTTCATGGGACTATTCACCCGTTTTTTTCGGCGGCAGCGTTAAGAAACCAAGTTTGACGACGCCGGCAGCCTGGATATCGGCAATGACCTGGATCACCAGGCCATAGGGCACCTTTTTATCGGCGTTGACAAATACCGGCACGGAGGTCCTGCCGGAAAAAACTTCACGGAACCGTTTTTTAAAATCGATCAGCGGGGTGCGTTCCTCATCGATGAAGAGTTCGTTTCGTCCGTTAATTGACACCTGGATATATTCGTTTACCTCCACGTTTTCGGCCTCGACCTTGGGCAGATCCACCTGCACGCCCTGTGTCATCATGGGCGCGGTGATCATAAAAATAATCAGCAGCGTAAGCATTACATCGACCAGGTTGGTGATGTTAAGATCCGCGATCAATTTGCGGCGCTGACGTTTGATCATATCTTACGCATCCGCCTGTTTGCCGGCCGTTTTATTGTCGCTGTAAAGGAGGGCGATAATTTCGCGCTTGAGGCGCGCAAAGAGCTGGATGCGGAATTCGTCCATGCCGCGTTCGATGAGCTCCGCCCGATGGCTGAAATAATTATAAAAAATCACGGCCGGAATAGCGGCGGCCAGACCGATGGCCGTTACAATAAGCGCTTCGGCGATCCCGGGCGCAACCACCGGCAGACTGGCCGAGCCTTGCCGGCCGATTTCAAAAAACGAATCCATGATGCCCCACACGGTGCCGAAGAGACCGAAAAAAGGCGACGCGCTGGCGGCAATGGCGAGCAGAATAATACCGTAGTCGAGCTTGGTCGCGAGCACGGAAAAACAGGTGTCGATGCGCTCGGCCGTAATCGCAAACTGGCTCTCCAGAAAAAAACTCCAGTCTTTGACCCCGGTGTGCGAACGCGCGTCCTCCAAGACACGGCGGTGCTCGGCCGTGGCGGCCTTGGCCAACTGGTAAAACGAGCTGCGCTCCAATGTCTTGTCGATTTTTTCCACATCGGAGAGCCGGGTCATGGTGTCGTAGAGCTTTTTGAATTTTTTATTACCCTTTGTTAATGCCCCGTAATAAAAGAGACGGTTAAAGATCACCGCCCAGGCCATTACCGACATGCAGGCCAGAATAATGAGGATGACGCGGGCGACCCATCCCGAGCGGAGAATCATGGCAACGAGCGGAGTATCCATGGAAAAATCCTTTCGCGCACGGCGCGGAAACCGGAATATCGTTTTAAATAATAGAAGTTATCGGGAATGAATAACTGATGTTACGCAGTTTTATTTTTAATCCCCCCTTTTATTCCCCCCTTGTTAAGGGGGGCGCAGGGGGATTGCGTAACATCAGTGATTAATATAAACTTTGCCACGATTAAAGAAAGGATGCAACAGGCTATGCCCGCTTTTGGTCCCGGATCCCTTCGGTTTTCCGGGCAAAAAGCCAGGCGCCCCAGATATAGGCCACGATCGCCGCCCGTTCGATGGGCGTTGCTTTATGGATATTTTTCCGGAGTTCCAGAAAGAACGCATGCGCGAGCGATTTTATGCGTCCCTCCTGTTTGGCCGGGCTCGCCCCGCCGTGCAAAAGTCCTTCCAGCGTGCAAACCAGCATCGCCAGATCCAGCGGCCGTTCCGCAAAAACAAAAATCGAGTCCTTGCTCAAATGCCTATCGAGAAAATATTCCAGCAGCGCCTTTGATTTATTAATCGCCGGACTTGGATTTTTATCCGACGCAATGGTATGGGCCATGAATTGATGCGCGGCAAGCAAAGAATGCCCCAATTCTTCATCGCAAAGGGCCGAAGGAACCCGTCCTTGACTATCGCTCATTTTAAATGCTTGGATCTGCTCATGCAAAAACCGGTGCAAGGCGCGCCATTTCTCGGTGCTTTCGGCAATGGCCTCCTTTACAAAACAATAGGGAAGAAAACAGGGATCGGCGGCAACTTCGGGCTGGAGCTCCCGGATGAGAGCGCTATAGGCGGAAGAGTCCATTATTGATTATAAATGATCTTTGCGCCGACATCCTGGGCCGTCGCCGCGTCCTTAAGATAGGTAATAATTTCCAGCGCAAAGGCAATCGCCGTGCCCGCTCCCCGGCTGGTAATAATGTTCCCGTCGCGCACGACCGCTTTTTTTTCGATGATCGCACCCGTGCATAAATCCTCGTTGCCGGGGTAGCAGCAAGCGCGCTTCCGCTGCAAAATGCCGGCTTTTCCCAGGACCGTTGGGGCCGCGCAGATCGCGG
>JAQUMP010000533.1 GCA_028718065.1 Chitinivibrionales bacterium
TACATTACCGGCGAAAGCCGCGACATAGCGGAAAAAAGCCCGCACCTGGAAATTTTTAAGGACAAAAGCGTGGAGGTGCTGTATCTGGTGGACCCCATCGACGAATGGATCGTGAGCGATATTTACAATTTCGAAGGCAAAAAGCTGGCTTCGGTCACCAAGGGGCAACTGGACCTGGGCAATCTTGACAAAGAAGATAAAAAGGCCGCCGACAAGCTCGAACATAAAATTAAAAAGCTGTGCGAGCGCATGAAGAACATCCTGGCCGACGTGGTCAAGGAGGTGCGGCCGACCACGCGGCTCAAGGACAGCCCGGCCTGCCTGGTGGGCGACGAGCACGACATGGGCGCCTCCATGGAAAAAATCATGCGCGCCATGGGCCAGGAAGTGCCGGAAAGCAAGCGCATCCTGGAAGTCAACGCCGGCCACCCGATCCTGGACTATTTAAACACGCTCTACGAACAGAACGCCACCGACGAGCGCCTGAGCGAATGGGTGCGGCTGGTTTACGAGCAGGCATTAATCGCCGAAGGCCAGAGCGTTAAAGACCCGCTGGCCTATTCCAAGCGGGTGAACGCGCTGCTTACCACGGTGCTGGCCAGCACGGTGGCGCAGGCGCCGAAATAGGATTTGGCTTTAATAAATAACGGCGTCTAATATCGCCAGAACATCTGCCAGAAAAGGGGCCGGGGCTTTATCGATAAATTTGGCGCGGCGCGCGGTAAAATCGATGGACTTAATTTGCTCAACCATTATAAAACCGGTCAGTGCGGAGTTTTCGGGAAGTTTTATATGGAATGGCATTTTACGATCGGTATTTGTTACAGGACAAACCAGCGCCAATCCGATCTTTTGATTAAAAAGATCGTTACTTATAACAAGCGCGGGCCTGCGGCCTTTTTGCTCGTGGCCGGACTGCGGATCAAAACTTAACGCAATAAAATCGCCTTTTTTAGGAATATAATGGAGCATTACCACGATTCCTTGCCGACCGGTTTACCCCATTGCTCTTCGCGGAGCCTGTAATGCGCGGGCATTTTTGATAATAAATCTTTAAGCCGGTATTTTCCGCGATTGCCAAGGCCCGGTTTTACGATGATTGCACCTTGCTTTACGCTGATATCAACCTCTTCGCCCACCGCGATCGACGTTTGCCGCAGAAGCTCGCGCGGAAAACGAATGCCCTGACTATTACCCCATTTTTGAAGTCGCGCCATCATAAAATCACCTCCTTGCATAAGTAGGTATATACAAGTATATACATTGCATTTTTAAAAATCAAGGAGTTTCTAAAGTAGCGGTTTTCTTTCTTTCCGCATTAAACAACGGGCCTAATTACGTTTCCGGCAACGACATCGCAAACGGTTTTGTCAAGCTGCCTGAGGTCGAATTCATCGCGCATGAGCGATATTTTATTTGTCTTTTCATTGTCCGGCAACACCCAATCCGATGGGGCGATAACCAGTACGGGCGCAAAAACGATTGCGCCGGCGCCGGCCGACGCTCCGCTATTGCGCTTGACAATAGAACAGTATAACAGGACCGTATTGACCGATGTGTCCGCGTCGGCCCAGATGATCACGAGGTCCAGCTTGCTGTCGTAAGCGGAAGCGGGTTTGCCGTTGGAAAGAACTTCCACCGTAAAACCTTCCTTTTTTAAATACAGCAAGGGCGGAACAAAAAGGTTATTGCCGGGATTAAAAATTCCCGCGCATAATTCCCGGGCATTGCTCATGCCGGTAAACTCACGCGGATATTCCCGCTGTTCAAGATTTAAAAACCGCCGGAATTCCTCAATGCCTTGATAGACCTTATCGATAAAATTTTCCGAAAATCCAACATTAATCTTTGCCTGCTGCAAAACCCAGTTCTTAAGCGGCTGGACATATTCGTCGCATTCACGGCCGACATGCAGCGTTTTCGATAAAACATTGCCGATGGCAACACACAGCGCCAGTTTTTTTCCCGGCGTATTAAAATTGTCCTGAAACTTTCTAAAATTATACTGTTGGACGATTCCCTCCGTAATTTCATGGGGGATTTTCCATCGCTCAAAAAGATCGGCGAGCAGGTCGTTATGGCTGACACCGAGCATTGCCGTTTCCCTGTCCATAAAAAGGCCGCCTTGCTTTGCGGTATTTTGAAGGACCTCATCAAAAACCGCCGGCAAAAACTCATCCATGATGATGATACCCAGATCGTGCAGCAAGCCGGCCAAAAAAGCATGTTCCGCGTTCACGTCGCCCATGAGTTTTGCGATATGTTCGGCGACAATGGCGCACGACACCGAATGATACCAGAAATCGATGCGATCGAAACCAAGGCTCTTTTTTTGTTCGTCGAAAAGATTCATGACCGACATGCCCATGGCGATTTTTTTTGTTTCCTGGAAACCGATGCGAACGATTGCGTCCTTGATCGTATCGATCCTTCTGTTGGCGCTTGCGAAAAAAACCGAATTACTGACTTTGAGCAAATGCGCGGCGATCACCGGATCGGCTTCTATTGCCTGGGCGAGTTGCGCGGCGCCGCTCTTGGGGTCCTGGGTAAGGTGCAACACTTTTGCAACGGTAAACGGAAAAGCCAGGAGCGTAGAAACATGACGGGACATGGCCTCGATTTTCTGCGCCGGTTGGACCTGGGAATTTAAAATAAGCTCTATGTCTTTTTCTTTATCGGAGGGCTGTTGGAGGTTTTCCACCCGTTTATTGAGATGCTTTAAAAAATCTTCGAGAATCCCAAGCAGGCCGGTGAATTTAAGGGGTTTTTCCAGATAGTGGGAAACGCCATTGCATTAATACTTTTTAATACCGGCTGAGGGACCTGTTCGCCATAACCGATGATAGGTACCAGACGCGTTTTTCTGTGCTTGCGGATCAGACGGGCAAAATAGAGCGGTTCCAGGTTCTGCGCCGGAATTTCCATGAGAATGATATCCGGCGTAAACTGAAGCGCTACGATGTAATTCTGATATTTGGGCTTTGAGAGCACAATTTTAAACTGGCGTTGCTCCAACGCCATCTTAAGTATCTTTTCTTCGCGCTCATTCTGGGTCAAAAGCATTACGCCGATCATCGAGCACCTCTTTAATATCCGGGTTGCTTGACATATGTTAT
>JAQUMP010000534.1 GCA_028718065.1 Chitinivibrionales bacterium
CAGCGATTTGCCCAGGTTAAAAGCTTGTATGTCTGAACCGGTGGTTCCGCTTGGGCTTCCGCCGGTCGAGGAACAAAAGCAGGTCTCCTGCGGTTTGTCGCATGCTAAAGAAATTATCAAGGTGTTTTCGCGTCTTTTCTGAAAGTAAGGATCATTAAAGTGCTCATCGCAAAACACTTTGTCAAGATACCCAAGTGCTTCGCAGTCGCAGGGCCGGACACCGAAAATAACCGTTTTTTCGGCACTTAACTTTTCCGCTTTTGTGCCGTTGGAATCATAGCGGGAAATTACTTCGTGCTGGGGAAAAAACCGGCGCTTGGGGGGCAACTTAAAATTAGCATACGCAAAGCTAAGCCCGCCATCAGCTTTAATTTCGGCCAGCACCCATCCCGAAGTTTGCCGCACCGGGCCAAACAGCCGTCCCTCTTTACATAGGGCAGTAGTAAGTTTTTTAATGTTTTTGGTATCTATCGCGCGTAAAAGCACTATTTCTCCTCGGGCTCGGTTATAAAAGATTGGCTGTCCTCCTGCTTAAACATCATGAGCGGCGCGATTTCGTCGCCGCTCACACCGGGCATGCAGCCGAACAGGTCGGCGGAATCCTGCGCAAGCTTTTGCGTAAATTGGCGCAGGTCGATTCCCATGGGGCAGGCGTTTACACACGCGTCGCACTCTACGCATCGGCCCGCCTGGTGGAACATCCTACCGATATGAAAAACCATCGTGTCCGAGAGCGCATTGACCGGTGTCACCCAGGAAGGTTTGCGCTGATCGGCAAAGCACACCTTGCAATAGCAGTTGGGACAGGCTTCACGACAGGCATTGCAGCGGATGCAGCGGGACATTTCGGCCGTAAAATATTTCCAGCGTTCCTCCGCCGATTTCGCCTCGAATTTCTTGACAGAATTAAAATTTGATTTTGCCGCTTTTCTGCTCGCGCCCTCTATTACGATATCGGCGTTACGCACGGTAGGACTTGCGCATTCCAAGCATGCCTGCCCGATATCCGCCTTTTTGTCAAGACTGTTTTTGGACGGGGCGATCATGCCAAGGCATGGCATACCAATAATTATTAAATTTTCGCGCAAAACTTGTTTTTCTTTAACGAGTCCGGCAATCGAGCGGCCATCGCAGCCTTTGGTAAAAATGGCGATGCGTGGAGGCGCATAATCCTTCGGCGGACGGGCTGGTTTTTCAAAAAGTTTTGGCAGATAAACGGCCAGATTCGTCGCGCAGCGGTTGTTCCAGACTAATTTCTCCACGTCTTTGGCATTGCGCACAAATATGGGCCGGGCGGAATGAGGCAGCGAACCCGCTTCAAACCCGATGATAACATCGACTTTGTTATCGGCAAAAAGTTTTTTGGCGGTAACGTGCATTTTTTTTTCGGTGGTGTCCATAGTACCTATGCTTCCTCGCGCACAAGCTTACGGGAGGTCTTTAATTTGGCCACATCGCCCACGACTTTTTCTATAAGCGACGCAAAACGTCCGCCTTCCGAGGCGCTCCCCCAGGAAAACTGGACGCGCTGCGGTTCTATCCCCAGGTAAACTAAGAATTCTTTAAGCATGGCGAATTTGCGGCGGGCAAAAAGATTGCCGCTTAAGTAATGGCAATCACCCGGATGACAGCCCGAAACCAGCACGCCGTCGGCGCCCTCCTGCAAGGCCTTTACAATATAGAGCGGATCAACGCGGCCCGAACAGGGCACGCGAATCACGCGCACATTGGCCGGATACTGGAGCCGGCTCACGCCCGCCAAGTCGGCGCCCGCATAGGAGCACCAGTTGCATAAGAATGCGACGATGGTCACTTCTTGGGGAGTCTTAACTTTTGTCAATTCCAAGCTCCTCTTAAATCACACTCAACATGCTCAAAATCTGTTCGTTTTTAAAACCGTTCAGGTCCACCGCGTTGGCACGGCACGAAGCCGCGCAGGTCCCGCAGCCCTTGCAGAGCGTTTCGTTAATGACGGCAATATTTTTAATCGGGTCGATTTCGATGGCGTTATAGGCGCAAACGCCAACGCATAATCCGCAGCCGCTGCATAGTTCCGCGCGGATGGCCGATATTTTTCCTTCGGATTCAAGCGTTTCTTTAGAAAGCACCGTGGCTGCGCGGGCCGCGGCAGCGCGCGCCTGGGCGATGGTTTCGCCGATGTCTTTAGGGTAATGGGCCAGGCCGCACACAAAAACCCCCTCCGTGGCAAAATCCACGGGACGCAGCTTTACATGCGCTTCTAAGAAAAATCCGTCGGCCTCCAGCGGTACCTTAAGGAACTGCGAAAGAGTTTTGTTATCGGGATTGGCCACGATGGCGGCGCTGAGTACGCAAAGGTCGGGTTTTATGGAAACATTACGCCCCAACATAACGTCCTTGACGGTTACGACAAGGTTGCCGCCGGTCGTTTGCACCCGCGGTTTACGGGCAAGGTCGTAGCGGATAAATACCACGCCTTTTTCGCGCGCCTGGCGATAATATTTCTCCCGCAGGCCATAGGTGCGGATATCGCGGAATAAAATGTAAACTGCCGTTTTAGGATTAATTTCTTTAATCTTGATTGCATTCTTAAGCGCGTTCGTGCAGCAAACGCGGCTGCAATAGCTGCGGGCTTCGTCGCGCGAACCGACGCACTGGATCATGACGATTGATTTTAGGGAAGCAACCGCCGTGGCGGCTTCGGACTGGTGCAGCATATCTTCCAGTTTTTGCTGCGTGAGTACCCGCTCATCTTTGCCAAAACCATATTCAGTCGGCTCGTACTGCTCGGCGCCCGTGGCCACGATCACCGCGCCATGCTCGATCGGCGTTGCATGGCCGTCAAGCTCGGTTTTAAAATTACCGACATAGCCGGAGACACTCTTAATTTTTGAATTTAAATGAATAGCTATATTCGGATGATTATTTACTTTTTGGATTAATGCGTCAAGCGTGGCAGCGGTCTCTTTGCCGGAAAGCGTGGTGTGTACATGCCGCAAATTGCCGCCGAGCTCGCCCTGTTTTTCGACGATGGTTACCGCAAAACCCTGGTCGGCGCAATCGATGGCCGCGGTCATGCCCGCCAGGCCGCCGCCGATTATAAGCGCGCCCTTGTTTACGCCCATGCTCTTTTTATA
>JAQUMP010000535.1 GCA_028718065.1 Chitinivibrionales bacterium
AATCCGCATGGCGTATCGCCGTCGAATCCTGGCTGCGCAAAAACGGCTCTATTACCGTCACCATTAACAAAAAAGTGTTACCCGTTTTTCAGGAAATCCGGACTCATAATTAGATGGTGTGCACAAACGCTGTCTTGCAAGAAATGTCCTATTTCGGTAATTAATTGTGAGTAACTATAAATTTTGCTTCCAGGTACATTATTTATGTTATTCCCAACAACATAGAGATACTGATATTTACCATTAGCAGAAATCATTATTATATTCCCAGTGTCAATGAAACCGTTATTATTGCTGCTATCGTAAAGACTTGTTAATGGCTCCTGATAAACAACCCCAGAATCGGCTTTAAACGGCCAAGTTATCAAAATTGCCCCCAACGGGATTGTTGTATTTTTTGAGAAATACGATCCTCCGCTTGAATTATAAGCCTTCGCCGTGTACAAAATATGGTCTCTATAATCGCTTGTTATTGTATCAACCGTATCATTAGTAAATGCAGTTGAATCACTGCTTCCATCCGTCTTTAGAATAAACGCCCTATATTTTATTGCTGTTTTTACGGAATGCCAGGAAACTTTTATTTGCGAATCCGTAATTGCCACGGCGGTTACACTTTCCGGCGGTGCCGGCGTAGTAAGCACACTGTATGCCTTTGAAAAAGGCGAAGCCGACATGCTGTTTGTTGCCTGCACCTTATAATAATAAACACGGCCAAAATCTACGCTGTCTCCGTCGCCATACGCCGTATCGATTGTATGCCCGATATATTTATACGCTCCCGTATCGGTTACATTTCTGTAAAGGGAATAGATTATGGCGCCATTAACCTTTTGCCATGAGAGTTGAACCCAGCCATATTCCATTGCTTTTGCAGTAAAAAATAACGGCATGTTAAGAGAATCCGGCCTTAAAAATATCGTATCCGTAAGTGTTTTATTTACCCCCGAAACAATGGAAAAAACCGTATCCAGCGGCAGATAATTATATCCACCACCGGTTGCCAACAGCCGGACATGGTAATTTCCCTCGGCCATATCGGGCAGCAAAAAATTACCGATGGAGTCTAACGGCGAAGCAAAGCTGTTTGTCCCAAAAATAAGAATAAGAACATGCCTGCTATCTTGTCCGGAGGCGAGCCTAATTACGCCGCCAAGCGAACCAGGCGCTTTTAATGTGTCTTTGGGAAGCGGTGTGCTATCGTTGACAATTACGGATTCAACATAGCATAAATCTTCCCCTTTTGAACCGAAGATATTGTAATAGCCCGCGGGAATGCTATCGGCAAAATATTGGCCTGCGCCATTCGTGGTCGTTAAGTATGTTGCTGCTTGGGCTTTTTTCAGTTGCGGGCTTGGAACATTATCGCTGCGAATAAATTGTACAATGGCGTTATCGGCGGGAGTTTTTCCGTCCGGCTCGTAAAGCATTCCCATAACCTTGCCATTATCCGTTTGCGAAGAATTCCCGGCATGTTGCGGCGAGGAAGGGCTGCACGACAAAAGCGCCGAGATTGCCGTTGAAAAAAGAAATAAATAAAAATATTTATTTTTGGTTTTCATGGTTTTTCTTCCTTTCGCCATCTTCTTTTGAAATCGGGAAAAGCTGAAAATTAAATTGATATGTTTTATCCGCGGCTTCGTCCACGTCGGCAATGTCCATTATTTTGTTCTGAAATTCTCGTATTTCCTCGCATATTTTTTTATACGTATTGTTGGAAATGCCCAATGTTAATCCGGTAAAATCGCGTTCGTTTTTGGGCATGGTTCTAATTGCGCGTTGCGCAAGATCGGCGCATTCGGCATGAAAATTATGAATAGCTAATCCTAATATGTCCCTGCCGGTGCTTATGCGTTTATCGGTAATATTAAAATAGCCGTCTTTTTGCCTTTTTATGATTTCGAGCTTCTCAAGCAGTCGGATCGATTGCCTGGCCTGTTTTACCGTGATGGCAGGAACAACCATTTTAGCAAGCCATTTATAATCATCTTTAAATTTGTGCATATCGATTATAGACCGAACCGCGCTATGATACCAGGTGGCATAAAACTCATATTGATCTTTCCGGACGATCTGTGCTTTGGCAAGCGCCGGGTCTCTGCTTTTTATGGAATTGATTCTTTCAAAAAACCGGAGCCGCATTTCGGGCGTTTCTGAATTATTAAAAGAGATCAGGTTTTCAAAATATTCCGCTTCTGTTTTAGAATGGCCCAGGGCTTTGGAGATTTTAAAACAATTGGATTTAGAAAGCGCTTTCTTGCCGTTTATAATATTATAGGCAAAACCCCGGTTATTAATTCCTGCTTTTTGGGCGAGGCATTGATACGAATAATCGGGATTTGAGGCTTTTTTGGCATTGTAATAATCGCAGAGATATTTGCGATAATCGGTGTAAGCGAAAAGGTTAACCATATATTAACTTCTCTCCTGTCCTGCTTTAAATATATCAGCGATCCGGATAGAATGCAAGCTGTCTTGATAAAAAGTGTTACCAAAAGGTAACGCCATCAAATGCTTTTTAAGAGGCAATAGCGAAGATTTATTGCTTAAATGCTAGGGGAAAAATTCAGGATCAGAGGTAACAATTAAAAGCACGTCTTTTTGATATAAGCCTAAATATTTGACAAAAGATACATTACAATCCCGCCGCACACCGCTACGTTCAGGGATTCCGCTTTTTGAGCTTTGATGGGGATTTTAAGGCGCTGGTCGGCCTTATCCAGGAGTGCCTTTGATAATCCGTTGCCCTCGTTTCCGAGCGCGCAGATAATTTTTTGCCGGGGCAATTTGTTTAACACCGGAGAGCCGTTAATATCGGCCGCAATCAGGGTAAAGCCTTCGCTTTGCAAATGCGAAGCAAAATCCAGATAGTGTTCGCTGCGCCTGGTCCAGAGCGCCAGAACCGATCCCGCGGCGGCGGCAACGGCTTTGGGCCCGAACGGATCGGCGCTCTGAGGGCTTAAAATAATGCCGCTAAAATTAAATGCCGCCGCCGTGCGGATGAGCGTGCCCACATTACCGGGATCTTGAATATCCTCCAGTAATAAAATTTTATCGCCGGGATTTTGCGGAAGGGTTTGAGCGGTGCAATCGCCGGGAAGTTTTATGACCG
>JAQUMP010000536.1 GCA_028718065.1 Chitinivibrionales bacterium
GCCCGACCGAATTCCAGGGCAATATCCTCGGCAGCATCAACCAGCGCCGCGGCATAATCATCAGCACCACCGAAGACAGCACGTTTACCAGGGTCGACGCCGAAGTGCCCTTGAGCGAAATGTTCGGATATTCAACCATCCTGCGGTCGCTTACCCAGGGCAAGGCTGAATTTACCATGGAATTCTCCCGATACGGCAAGGTGCCGCAATCCTTGTCCGAAGAATTAATCGCCGCCTACCAGGAAAAAGTGCGCACCGGCGCGGTCGCCCGTTCATAAACGGCCGCTTTTGAACGCGGAAAGGAACAGCTAAAAATGATCAAGCAGGAACTCATATCGCGCAGCCCGTTGCGTATTCTGGAACAATCCATTCAGGGCGGCCTGGGCGTGGGAAACATCGGGATTATTGCCGGACGTAAAGGCCTGGGCAAGACCGCCTGCCTGGTGCACATTGCCACGGACCAACTGCTGCGGCAGCGCCATGTTATCCACCTGTCGTTTGCGCCCGACGCCGCGCATATCGTCTCCTGGTACGAGGACATTTTCGACGAGCTGCGCCGGCGCTATCATTTGGATTGCGCGCGCGAAATCCATGATGATATAATTAAAAACCGGATCATCATGAATTTTAAGCAGGAGAGCGTCAGCGTCGCGCACCTGCATGAGAGCATCCGGTCGGTCGTTACCGCGGGCAAGTTTGCGGTGAATACGCTCGTGATCGACGGGTTTGATTTTGCGCGGAGCTCGATACCCGCTATCCGGGCGCTGCGTGCGCTGGCGGCGGAGTTGGGGCTCGAAATTTGGGCGTCGGCCAGCGTACCGGCCGACGAAGAAGGCAGCGGGATCCCGGCCGGCATCGCCGCTATTGCCGGGGAGTGTGCCATTGTTATCCGCCTGTTGGTAATGGGGCCCTATATCAAGCTCGTGCTTGTAAAGGACCATGACCGTGGCGAAATCGCGGACCCGCACCTGATGCTCGACCCTAAGATCCTGCTCATCGCGCGCGAAGACGCGGCCGAGGCCGATTGACCGGATGATCGTTGAAAACCTGCAAGGGGAATCTCGTGAGTGTCGTTGGTCCCAAAACGGCATTGGTTCTGGCGTTCGCCATAGCGGCCTGTTTTGCCGGCGCGGACCAGTTGGAAAAACGGACCGAATTTCCGATTGCGCTGGCGCGTTTAAGCGTTGTTTTTAATAACGAGACCCACGCCTTTCAGCATGTCCGCATTTACTACGATAATACCACCAATTATGTCGTCATTTCCCCGCTCTCCGCATACATGGTCAAATTTACGAGCGAGGGCCGCGAAAAATCCGAATATCCCAAAGCGTCACAGCAGGGCTATTTGCTTTCGGCCTTCGAGGCCGAGCAACTGAACCAGGTTTGTAAATCGTTTATTGCCACGCTTGACGAACTGCAAGGCGATCTGCAACACCAGCAATGGGACCGCTGCCTGTATCTGGACGCCTTTCTGCCGCGTTTTTTAAAAGGCTATTTTTATCTGTATTGCGCCGTGCGCAATTCCATGACCGCCCTGCCCATCGCCGCCTGCGTGCCCGACACGGCGTACGAGCCCTCCATCGCTTCGCCGCAGTCCGACGAACGCATCGGACGCTGGCGGAGCGACCCGCAGCGCATCATTAAATTGCGCATTATCTGCGAGGAACTTATTTACCAGCTTAAAAAGTGGCAGGACAAGGAGCTCACCAACAAACGCCGTGACCCCGACACCAACTACGGCAAGAAAATGGAAGAGGCTTTTACCCTGTTTGTAAAGCTCTACTTTAACCAGGACAGCGATGTGACCGTGCCCGCCAAGGGCAAGCACCTTTAAGACAAAATAGCAATAGATGGGCAGTCAGGTATTTTCTCCGCACCTGGGATCCCTCAAGACAGTCCCCACGGTGCTTGAGAAAACACCCGACCGCCCATCTTTATTTATAGCGTCGTCCGAATTATCGCCGGCCTATTGTCCGATAGACTTCCAGAATGTCTCCGAAGTAAAGCGTGTGGTAATCCTGGGTAGGATACAAGTGGGCGTAGGATTCCTTCAGGTTTACGGGCGTCATTGCTGTTTTGTAAACGATGGCGCTTTCAAAATGGATCCCCGCCGTATTGATGATGGGCGTGCGGCTCTGCAGGCCGGGCGCAAGTTCCAGGTTGCACTGCTCGAATTTGTTACTATCGCGGCCGCTGCGCGATCCGCACACGGAAAGCTCCTTTTTCATGTCGCCCGTGGGGACGCTCACCACGAATTCGGAGCAGCGCTCGATAATGCCGTAAGTAAATCGCGAGGCGCGCACCATGACGGTAAGCATGGGCCGCGCCCAGAGAATGCCGAGGCTGGCCCAGCCGATGGTCATGACGTTGCGCTGGTCGTCGGCCTGCACCACTAAAAACGCGCCGGCGCGGATGCGCACCATGTCATCCTGCATAATGTCGGCAAATGCCACTTTTTGAACGGCCGGTTTTTTTTGGGACATGCTGATTTTTCCTGGGATTTTAGTAGATTACTGTCAAGTATTGCTCCCCTTAATAAATAATTCATTCCAGGTGTATTATAAAAGTCTTTATGTTTTCTTTATGCATTTGCCCCACCATTTAACATTTAGTTAATACCTATTCTGCTATTTTTATCGTAATCCTTTTAAAATGCGCTTTACAAGAACCATAGTTTAGGGAGCGTTTATCATGGAAACCGATTTTCTGATTGGCGGGGTTGTTGCGGGATTGTTACTTGTCTACCTGATTGTCGCCATGTTGTTCCCCGAGAAATTTTAAGATGCTATCACAAGGAGAGACCAATGGGAATTCATGATTTTTTCCAAGTACTGCTCTACTTAGGCGCGCTTTGTATAACCACGCCGCTCCTGGGGTGGTATATCGCACGGGTATACGATGAAAATAATCCGCTACGATTGCCGGGATTGCATGCGCTCGAACGCGTAATTTATAAACTTAGCCGTATCGACCCTGACCAGCCCATGCCTTGGAAATCCTACGCCGGGGCGGTGCTTATTTTCAGTGGTTTAGGGGTTGCCGCGGTATTTATCGTCCAAGCGCTGCAACATCGTCTGCCTTTCAATCCGCAGCACTTTCC
>JAQUMP010000537.1 GCA_028718065.1 Chitinivibrionales bacterium
GAACCCTCGGCGGCGCCGGTCGCCCCGGCGGATCCGGCCGGGGCGGCAGATTGACCGGCCGGTGCGACCGGTTTGGGCTTGCAGACGCTTTCCCAGTTCGCGGCGGCTTTAAGCAGCCCGGTCGGAAACGGGGAGGCGGCGCCGAATTTTAGGTCCAGGATCTTTTGCAGCTCGGCCACGGCCGTCTGCAATCGCAGAAGCTGCGAATAGTTTTCGGCCGCGGGTTTTTTTTCGTCGAGCAGGGCGTTATAGCGGCCTTCGGCCAGCCATTTAAAGGCCATGATCTTGGCGTTTTCGCGTTCCGGAAAAAGTTTTTCCAGGTCCGTGGCGCAGAGTTTTGCCAACCCTTCGAAGGTGTCGGCAAGTTCTTCCCATTGCTCGTTGCGTAAATAAATAAAGCTTATAAAAGCGAGGACGCGGATATCCTTTGATTTTTCGGAGATGATGCGCCGGGCGGCCGCCAGGACCTTATCGTAGTCCGCGCCGCCCATTTTGCCCATTTCGCCCTTGACGCAATCAAAATCGAGGTCGTAATTAATGTTGCCGCCATAGGGATTGGCACCGGGAATGGGATTTATTATTGCATTGAGCAAATCGGACACGGGGTGATTCTTTCTCCAGGAGTTATGTTCGTTTTCTATTTTGCGACGGTGAATTAAAATAATTCATCGGGTGCATAATTTACAAAAAAACAATGGAGAGGCGGAAAATCGGGCGATGGAATCGGAGCCCCGGTTGTTTTTTTGACATGCCGGATATAATTGTCATTATGTATATTTGCTCAAACATGTAAACGAATAGCCCGACCATTCATTGACTCGCGGAATACCCGATCCATGGAAACAAAGCTTGACCTTTCGGACCACGCCGAATATCACCTGATTACCATTAAAGGAAGATTTACCGCGGATTTTCTGCCGCAAGTCCAAAAAGCCGTGGAAATCGCCCGTTCAAAAGATTTTATCAACATCGCCTTCGACCTTCATCTGGTCGCGTTCATCGATAGCGCCGCGCTCGGTTTTATCGCTAACAAATTTCGCGAACTCACCGGTTTGGGTGGCGGGGTCTATCTTATCGGGATTCCCGACGCCATTATTAAGGTTTTTGAGGCTACCAAGCTCATTAAAATCATTCCCAACTTCCCGACCATCGCGGAAGCCGACAAAACCATTTTCCGCCCGCTCGAAAAACAGGACCGGGGATTTTATTTCCTTTTCCGGATCAACGGCAATTTTAACATAGGGATTTTGCAGGACCTGCGCACTTCCATCGAAAAAACGATAAAAAACGGGCAGAAGCATTTTCTTTTCGACCTTTCGCGCACGACCCTTATCACCTCGAGCGGCATCGGGCTATTGGCCAACGTGCAAAAAATGTTGCTGGCAAGCGGCGGTAAATTGGTGATTGCCGGCGCCACCGGCATGGTCTTTGAGGCGCTCGAAACCACCCATATTTTTAAAATGCTCAAACAGTACCCTTCGATTGCCGATGCCGAACTTGAATTCGACATTAAATTCTAACCCCCTCATAATTGTTCAGATTATCGCGTCTCTTGCCTTACGAGGCCCGCTTCATGTATATTCTAACTCACTATGCCTCTTTACAGTATGACAGGATTCGGATCGGCCGAGGGTAAGACCCCCGGCGGTGTTTACCGGGTTGAAATCCGCGGCGTTAACAACCGCTTTCTGGATATTCAACTGCGTCAGCCGCGCAGCTTTGCCAACCTCGAAGCCAAAATCAAGCAAGCCATAACCGAAGCCATCGGCCGCGGCTCGATTTCGGTATTTATCAGCGGTGAGGGCGAAAATGCCGGCAATAAACTTGTCTGGAACAAAAAAAACCTCGATAATTACATGACGATTTTCCGGCAAATCCAAAAAGCCTATAAGCTCGATGCCGCCATTACTATCGCCGATTTGCTGCATTTCAGCGATTGCATCACATTGGAATCAACTACGCCCGACGAAGCGGGGCTCTGGAAAAATTTTGAACCGGTGCTTAAAAAAGCCATTGACAATTTCAACAAAACCCGGCGCGCCGAGGCCGCAAAACTTTTGACCGGCCTTAAAAAAACCATCAAAGAAATGCTTGGTACCCTGGAAAAAGTTGAAGCGCGGGCCCCGGTCCGCGCAAAGACGGCCAAAAGTGAACTCATGCAGCGCCTCGAATCTTTGGCCGGGCAAGGCGTGGATCCGGTGCGCCTGGCCACCGAGATCGCCATCATGGCCGACAAAATGGACATCGCCGAGGAGTGCGCTCGCCTGCGCGCCCATATCGAGGCTTTCTGCGCCGATTTTGAGAGCGACGCTCCGGTCGGTAAACGCATGAATTTTCTCTTGCAGGAAATGAACCGCGAAGCCAACACGCTCGGGGCCAAGGCCAACGATACCGAAATTTCGCACAGCTCCGTGGGCCTTAAAGAAGCGATTGAGAAATTGCGCGAACAAATCCAGAACATCGAATAGCAGTTTAACTAAAAGCACCAATCATTCTTCACGAGGAGGAGAAGTATGGGCAAAGAAATGAATACCTTTAAAGAAGGCAAAAAGAAACCCCAAAAATCCCTCAAAGAAAAGCGCGACGCTAAAAAGCTTAAAAAAATGGGCTTGCCTTAATCGGAAGGACGTTCCGACGTACGACGCTGTTTGTCCGAAGCGGCGTAAAACCATTACGATCGCGTTTGTATTTATTTTCCGAAAGGAAGCTTTATGGCCGATGAATTGCTGGAACTGGAACTTGACAAATTAGAGAACCGCGGGATCAGCCGCTACAAAGCCGTGGTCATGGCCGCGGCCGAAGCGCGTTTTATTAACGATCAAAAACGGCTCGGAATCAGCATGACCGGCGAAAAACCGGCCACCGCCGCTCTGCGCAAGCTGTTCGAAAACCGCATTGTGGAAATGTCGGAACCGGAAGCCACTGCCTGAAGATCGTATGAACAAATGTCCGCGCGTGCTGGTGGGATTGAGCGCCGGAATTGCCGCCTACAAGGTGTGCGGCATAATCCGTCTTTTAAAAAAGCGCGGCGCCGAAATAAAGGTCGTGCTTACTCCCGCGGCGGGCGCTTTTATAGGCCCGGAAACCCTGCGCACCCT
>JAQUMP010000538.1 GCA_028718065.1 Chitinivibrionales bacterium
CGGCATTCCAATATTCGGGCACCTTGGCGACCTGGTCCCTTTGCGCGCTCTTTTGGACACCGCTTGAATCCGAAGGCGAAAGGCTTTTAATAAGATTTTGAATGGCCTCGCTATTCTGGGACAAAAAAACATCTTTTATTTGATCTACTAATTTTTTCCAATCGGCATTGGTTGTATTGGGATTTGCACTGAGCGCGGCACTCTGGTATTGGAACGATTCCATGGACACTGAAACGGAATCGCCATCCTGGTTCTGATATTGGATCTGCATCTTATTTGCGGAATAATTTTCGGCAACCAGCAAAGAATTAGGATTTGCGGCAACATTTGCTTTCGTATTCTTCCCGGAAACATCGTTTGAGGCGCCTTCCTGGTTAAGAGCATCGGATTGCGAAGAAGAATTGGAATACAACAACTGCAACCAGCTTGAACTCGTGTCGATCCCTGTTAGCAATGCCATAACCGCCTCCCTGTTTAAAGTGCCTTTTTAGCGTTTTAGCCGCTTTTAATACTTAATCGGCAAATTTAAAGTTTTTCTTTAGGTTTTTCTTTAATTTTTGCCGGAAGATTCTGGTTTTTATCCGCACCCGCGCCAGGGCGCGATGCAACCGCAAGGCGCAAATTACTTTTTTGTAAACTTTATTCCGTCACGCTCGAAAAAAAACAAAAAAAAATCAAACAATTATCAGACCATTAATTGACAATTGATAGTTTTTTATCTCGAAAAAAAAATATCTTTAAAATTGCTTCTTTTTTCTTTGACAACTTTCTATTTCTTATTATATTCTTTAAACGCTTTCATAAATATCAAATGTTGATAACTATATGTTGACAACTCGTTAAAAACATGTTGATAACTTATTGAAAAGGCCGGCTGTCGTCTTAATAGTCAGCATCAAATTAAACTCATAACAAACATAATTTCAATGCGTTGCTATTATTTTTATCATCAGTAAAGATTGTGCGTCGGATCGATGATAAACATTTAAAACATTTCTTGTCGCGTAAACAAAATCGATTGTTGATAACATGTTAACTAATCCGCTATCTTCCACATTTTCAAAGCCTTCCCTTTGGGACGAATGCCTTTTAAAAATCCGCGAAAAAATAGGCCCTTCGCACTTTGAAACCTGGTTTCAAACGACCGACCTGGCTCTTAAAGCCGACGGTTGCGCCTGCATCGAAGTTCCGAACCAGTTTTTTGCGGATTTTATTGAACAACATTTCAGCGCATTTATTCAAGAAGCCCTTGCCGGCATGCATGTTTCCTTCAGCAAGATTAATTTTGTTCCTACTACCAAGAACTGGAAAATTATCCAGCCCATTACCCAGTCGCTCGAAGAATCCACGCAACGCGCGATTCCGAACACCATCGAAAAAAAAGGTCAGTTTCATCCTAATTATATCTTCGATAATTTTGTAGTAGGTGATACCAACCGCATGGCGCATGCCGCTGCCATGGCCGTTGCCGAAGCTCCCGGCAAAACATCCTTTAATCCCCTTATTATTTACGGAGGCACCGGGCTCGGCAAAACACATCTTTTGCAGGCTATCGGTCATTTTGCGCAGCGTGAGCATACCGCGGATTCGGTCTTTTACATGACCAGCGAAGAATTTGTCAACCAATACATCGGCTATGTAATCGACAAAAAAGATTCAACCTCCTTTTATAAAAAATTCTCCGGCGTCGATTTGCTTTTAATTGACGATGTCCAGTTTTTTAGCGGCAAGCCGGGGACCCAAAAAGAGTTTTACCGTATTTTTAACCGGCTTTTCCTGGAAAATAAGCAGATCGTGCTTTCGTCCGACCGTCCGCCCGCCAAGATCCCGGACATGATGCACCATATTATTAACCGCTTTTTAAGCGGGCTCATTACCGATATTCAGCCTCCCAATCTGGAAGTGCGCATGGCGATTTTACGGCAGAAAGCGGAGATGGACGGGCTTTCGCTGCCGGAAAATGTCGTGCGTTATCTTGCCTCGAGCATAACTTCTAATATCCGCGAGCTCGAAGGCACGCTTATCAAGCTCATTGCCTCGTCGTCGTTTACCGGCCAGGATATAACCCTGCAAATCACGCAGGAAATTTTTGGTGATGTCATGGCGCGCAAAAAACAGCGTCTTTCCATTGCCTGTATCGTGGAAAAAGTCGCCCAAAAATTCGACATAAGCCCCAACCAGATCACCGCGCACAGCCGCAAACGCGACGTTACCCTGCCGCGCAATATTGCCATGTATCTCTGTAAAAAATGGACCAGACAGTCGCTCTACACCATCGGCCTGGATTTTGGCGGGCGCGATTATTCCACGGTAATCCATGCTTCTAAAAAAATCGAAGCGGACAGCCGGGTAAGCGCGGAGCTGCAGCAGACCCTCAAGGAAATCGAAGCGGATTTACAAGCGATAACAGCGGGCTGACCCTCATTTACGAAAACGAGGCCACGGCCTCTTCCACGGTCGTAAACAGTTTTATTTTTTCGATGAGCCTTGTGGTTTCCAGCAAGTTTTTTATTAAATTGTTGGCGCAGGCAAGCTTTATATCGCCCTTGACTTTTTCCAGACGCACCTTGGCGTCCACGATGACCGCCAGGCCCATGCTGCTGATGTAGCTCGACCCATGCATATCCAGCACGATATTGTTTTTTTTGTTTTCGATAAGTTCGTTCAGGCGGATCTGAAACAAGGACACGTTATCCTGGAGAATGTTTCCGGTTATCACCACGATGGCGACCGTGCCTTCTTCCCGGACCGATAGGCTCATTGAATCCATACCGCATCGTCCTCTCAAAAAATTCCCTCAACCCCCGCTCAACAATCGCGCACTGCGCGATGGCAATCCTTCTCCCGCTAACGGAAGAAGGGGCGAAGGGGATGAGGGCAGGTTCATAGTATTATAAAATATCGCGTTTTAAGCGCAGCCATGGTTACGATTTTGCGCCGGGTTTTATTTTCCCACTTTCCAATAAATTGACAAATACATCAACGACATCGGGCGCGAATTGGGCCCCTTTTCCATTGCGCAACTCGGAAATCGCCCGATCGAGCGGAATTTTTGAACGATACCCTCGGTCGGTGGTCATGGCGTCGAACGCGTCCA
>JAQUMP010000539.1 GCA_028718065.1 Chitinivibrionales bacterium
GCGGATTCCGCGGGGGGCGTTTCAAAGCTCGATTCGCTCGACGCCTGGTATAATCAGGCCGTGACCCTGCAAGGCGACAGCAAAACCGGTACGGCCGAAAGCCTGTACGTACGGATCCTGCGCGAGGATTCTTCGTATACTTTTGCCCTGAACAACCTCGGCGCCATTTATGCGGCGCGCGGCGAGCTGGACAGCGCCATTCAATACTACACCCGGGCGCTCGACAAAAAACACGATATGCCCGAGGCCTATGCAAACCTTGTCCGGGTCTATATCGCCCGCAAGGAATTTGCGCAAGCGCGGCGCTGGCTCGTTAAAGGCCAGGGCCACAATCCCGACAGTCAATTGCTTAAAGAGATTCAAAAAACAGTGGGCGACAGCGCGAGGGTGTATGAAAGGAAAAAGTAACCGTTATAAAGAGCCGTTTAAAGTTTCCGGGCAGGCACGCGCCGGAAGCGCCGTCAATCTATTTTTACTCAACCGCAAGCAGAAAAAAAAGAAAAAATAATTGCGGGGAAAAAAATATTTTATTTTGATACGATTTGTTTTTTAACGAACAATTTAAGTATGGGAGGTATTGCTTTTGGATTTCATGAATACCGTACTCATCGTGGGCAACGGCGGACGCGAGCATGCCATTTTAAAAGCGCTTTTACGCTCGGACCGCGCCCTGTGCATTTATGCCTATCCCGGCAATCCGGGCATGGAACAAGACGGCTGCATCCTGGTTTCCGCCGAAATTAAATCCTGGCACGATTTGGCCGATTGGGCCAAGGAAGCGGAAATCGACCTGACGATTGTCGGGCCGGAAGTGCCGCTTACCGAAGGAATCGTGGATATTTTTAAGACCGAGGGGCTTGCCATTTTCGGTCCCAGCAAAAAGGCCGCGGCCATCGAGGGTAGTAAAAAATTCGCCAAGCAGCTCATGGCAAAATACAAAATTCCGACCGCGGCTTTTAAAGTCTTTACCGATAAAAAGAGCGCCCAGGCCTATTGCCGCAAGCAGGGCGCGCCGCTGGTTGTTAAGGTATCGGGCCTGGCCGCGGGCAAAGGCGCCATGGTGTGCGACACCATGGAAGCCCTGCATTCGGCGCTCGACGATATCTTCGATAAAAAAACATTCGGGGACGCGGGCAAAACCGTGGTAATCGAGGAAAAAATGTCAGGCGAGGAGGCCTCGGTTTTTGTATTGACAGACGGTAAAACGTACCGGGTCCTGCCGGCCGCCCAGGACCACAAAACGGCCTACGACGGCGACCGGGGGCCCAACACCGGCGGCATGGGCGCCTATGCTCCCGCGCCGGTGGTGGATGGCGCCATAAGCGCGCGCATCGAAAAAGAGATCATCAAACCCACGATCGCCGCCATGAAGGCCGAAGGCTGCCCGTACCGGGGATTGCTTTACGCGGGCGTCATGATCACCGCCGCCGGGCCCAAGGTCGTGGAATTCAACTGCCGCTTCGGCGACCCGGAAACCCAGGCCGTGCTGCCGCTTGTCCGATGCGATTGGTACGAGGTATTCAAGGCTTGTGCCGCCGGGCATCTCACGGGGACCGACTGGGAAATAAAAAAGGAATATGCCGTGGCGGTGGTGTTGGCGTCGGCCGGTTATCCGGGAAATTACGCCAAAGGCAAGCCGGTGACCGGCGTTGACAAAGCAGAGCGCCGCAAAGAAAACGTCGATATTTACTATAGCGGCATCAGCCGCGACGCCGACGGCAGCCTGGTAACTTCGGGCGGCCGCGTGGCCTCGGTGGCCGCCTGGGCGCCGGACCTGGCCGGCGCCATCAAGTGCGCCTATAAAGCGGTCGACGGAATCGGTTTTGATGGTAAAATGTACAGAACGGACATCGGGCATAAGGGGCTTAAACGGCTGAAAGGATCCTAAATGACAAAAGAGAAACTAAAAG
Source organism: Chitinivibrionales bacterium (assembly GCA_028718065.1). Taxonomy (GTDB): domain Bacteria; phylum Fibrobacterota; class Chitinivibrionia; order Chitinivibrionales; family FEN-1185; genus JAQUMP01. The sequence goes on from JAQUMP010000539.1 coordinate 1,911, forward strand.
TCGCCATCGTCATGGGGTCGACCTCGGATTCGGCCATAGCCGAAAAAGCGGTCGCGGTCTTAAAGGATTTCGGCATACCGAGCGAAACGCACACCCTCTCGGCGCACCGCACGCCGAACAAAGCCCGTTTATTTGCGCGTGCCGCGGAAAAAAACGGCTTCGGCGTTATAATCGCCATTGCCGGGCTTGCGGCGCATCTGCCCGGCGTGCTGGCAAGTTTTACGCCTTTGCCGGTCATCGGCGTGCCGGTTGCGGGCGGGGCCTTGAGCGGCAAAGACGCGCTCTATTCAATTGTTCAAATGCCGGCGGGAATTCCGGTGGCATGCGTGGGCATTGACAATGCCAAAAACGCCGCACTTTTTGCAGTCCAGATTTTGTCGATAGTTAATCCGGAGCTGCGGGAAAAAATGATTGACTACCGAAAACAATTCGGGGATGAAATAGAATAATTTAATGAGAGATTTTTAAATGACCGCAACGGTAGCCCAACCATCCCGGATTACGCTTGCAACGCTCGTTACCGGCTATTATGCCGTCAAGCGCTGCAAGGAGATAGCGCAGCGCATTAACGACGGCGCGGTATTTATTTATCCCACCGAAACAATTTACGGTCTCGGCGCCGCGGCGACCAATATCGACAGCGGGAACCGCATCCGCGGTATTAAAAACAAGCATCTTCAGGACCCCTTGATCCTGATCGCCGGCAAGCGCGAGGCCTTTAATTGCCTTCCCCTGGTGTTTCCTAAAATCGCCAACCTGCTTGCCGACAAATTCTGGCCGGGCAATCTTACGCTTGTTTTGCCCACCACCGACGGCCGTGACCCGGTGGGCATCCGTCTTTCGCCGCACCCGTTTTTAAAAGCGCTGAACGCCTTTCTGGACGTTCCGATTTACTCCACCAGCGCCAATATGCACGACGCGGACTACATCAACGACCCGGCCGTAATCTTTAAAACATTCCGTTCGTCAATCGATTTTATGATCGATGGGGGAGTGTTAAAAACCTCGGCGCCTTCCACGGTCGTAAAAATTTCCACCGACAACCAATGCACCATTATTCGCGAAGGCGCGATTGCTAAAGCGGAAATCGAAAAAGTCATCAATTCCTGATCCTGCTTAGAAAAAAACAAATCGTTTCTTTGCTTTTTTTCGATCGTTCCGACAGAGCTTCTGCAAGTCGTGCTCTT
>JAQUMP010000540.1 GCA_028718065.1 Chitinivibrionales bacterium
ATATCATCATCGATGCTGTCGATGGAAATATAAACCCGTGAAAGGCCCGCGCCTACGATGGCGCCGATATGCGCGGGGGTAAGATTGTAGCCGTTGGTAACGATCGAAACATCGGGTTTGGTGAGCAGTGCCTTTACTTTTAATAATGCCCCGGCAAAATCGGGATGCAACGTGGGCTCGCCGCCGCAGGATAAATAGACGCTCCAGCAGTATCGGTTCAAGACCGGAAAAATCACCTCCATGTTTGCCAAGGGGAAAACAGGATTTTCCGGGCCGTTCTCGGGCTCGCCGCAATAAACGCAGCGGTAATTGCAGCGGCGGGACAAATCCAATCGGGCGTCAAGCAAGCGCATAGTACTCTTTTTTATTTTGCGCGCAAAGTCTTTAAGGCGCCGCCCCAGGCGATAACCTGATCGAGCATGGCGGTAAGCGTCTGTTCATGCCGGGGCGAGGGTTTAAAAACAGTGTAGTTTTCAAAGTCACTCTGGAGCGAAAGCGCCACCTGGGCGCGAACGTCGGCGATCTGCATTTCGCCCATGACCAGCCGCAGTTGTTCAACCGCGCGCGCTCCATTGGCGCTGCCGCCGTAGCTGACAAATCCGGCCGCTTTATTGTTCCACTCCCGATACAGGAAGTCGATCGCGTTTTTGAGCGCGCCGGGAATCCCGTGGCTGTATTCGGCCGTTACAAAAATAAAAGCATCGAACGAGTCGATTTTGGCGGCCCAGATTTTGGTGTGCGGCTGGGAATACCGGCCTTGCGACGGCGGTATTGGTTCGTCAAGGAGCGGCAGGCTATAATCCTTAATGTCAACCAGTTCAAATTCGGCATCCGAGCGCTTCTTCGCATTCTCTAAAACCCAGGCGGCCACGGCCGCGCCGTTGCGCCCCGGACGAGTGCTGCCCAAGATGATTGCCACTTTTATCATACCCGACCTTTCCGATAAAAACAAATCAAGCTAAAAAGGCGTTTTTTAAATGGTCGACGCGTCCATTTACAATTGCGATAGCGTCGAACCGGCAGGCGCGATTACGCAGACCCTTTTCGGCGCAATAAAGGCGCGCCATGCGGACCACCTGCCGCTGCTTTACCCGGTCGATCCAGTAAAACGGATGGCCGCAGGCCCCGCTGCGCGCCGACTTTACTTCTACGAACACCAGGGTTTTGTCGGGCGCTTCCATGATGAGGTCCAACTCGCCGCGCTTGCGCTGATAATTGCGCATCACGAGCGTGTATCCCTGCGCCAGCAGATGCGCCAGGGCGATTTCTTCGCCTTCCCGGCCTTTGCTGCGCGTGTGCGGCTCTGCAAATTCGGAAGTTTCCGCTTGTCCATCGGCGGTGGCATGAAACGAGCACGATTCCAAAATTACGGTTTTCCCGGGGAGGTCGAATAAATATGGTGCAATACAATTATCGCCAGCAGGGCAATTAAAATAAGCGTCAAGGCCTGCTGCGCGATGGCATCCTTTAGGCGCAGGAAGAGATTTTCCCAACCGGCGCGCGTTTGCAGGCCGAAGGGCCGATTCAGGTAGCGCCGGTCGCCGCTGCGGCGGTCGGTAATGCGCTTTTCCGATTGACCGTTTTTTTCGGCCGGCTTGCCGCCGACGGCGGGCAGCGATGATGTCGGGGAATCCACGAGCTCGTTTATGTCAACCGAATCCAGGTGTTCGAGCATTTCCTCGACCGTGCGGTAACGCTCCTCCTTGTTTTTTTTAAGCGCCTTGAGCACAATCAGCTCCAGGCGCTTGGGAATGTCTTTACGTCTGGTAGAGGGCGGCGCCGGATTTTCGTGCACCTGCTTATAGGCGATGGCTACGGGGTTATTCCCGGTAAAGGGCGGCTTTTTGGTGATCATTTCATACATCAGGATCCCCAGCGAATAAATATCGGTCTGGGCGTCCAGTTCCACGCCTTCGGCCTGCTCGGGCGACATGTATTCGGGGGTCCCCACGGCCATGCCCGTCATGGTTATGCCTTCGTGCGCATAGATTTTGGCGATGCCGAAATCACTGATGCGCACGGTATTGTTTTTGTCAATCAATATGTTCTGGGGTTTTATATCGCGGTGCACCACGTTCTTGGCGTGCGCGTAGCGCAGGCCGCGGCAGATCTGCTTGCTGATGTCCACGATATCGTCCACCGGCATTGCTTTACTTCTAAAAATGCGCTTGCCCAGGTCTTCGCCTTCCACATACTGCATGGCGAAAAAACTGTAGCCGTCGGCTTCGCCGGATTCGTACAGCGTGACGATGTTCTGGTGCTGGAGCAGCGAAATCGCCTTGCCCTCAATGGCAAAGCGTTTGGAAAATTCGTCGTCGCGGGAAAATTGCGGCGGCAGGACCTTTAACGCGACCATGCGGTCGTTCGGCGGCTGGATGGCCTTATAGATATCACCCATGCCGCCCTTGCCGAGCTTGCCAACGATTTTAAATTTGCCGATTGACTTTGGAATGTGGTCGGTATCTTTGGACTGTTCGCTCATTGGGTACTGTCGCTTTTGTTAATTGAAATTACGCAATAACCTTTATCTCGCCTCTAAATCCAACTCACCCTAACTCCCCTGCCCCTCTTCCCCTCTCTCGCGAGAGAGGGGAAGAGGGGTGGCCCTGAGCGAAGTCGAAGAGCCGGGGTGATGAGGTGAGTTGCGTAACATCCTTTATTAACTAATTCTATTTTATTATTCCCGCAAAGCCCTGCGGTGCAAAAAAATACCGGCAAACAGTAAAATAATTAATCCGGACCACAGATAGAACAATGGCAGAAAATCCCCGGGCATGGAAAGTGCCTGTTCCAAAACGGCCGTTTTTTTGAGCAGGGAAAACACCGGCCGGGCAATCGTAGCGCGCGAAAGCCAGGCGCCCGCCGCAGGCATGCGGTCGAAGGGAATTACCATGCCGGAAAGCATGAGTTGCGGAATAAAAATCACCGGCAGCCAGCTTATTGCCCGCCCGACGGTCGCGCACAAAGAGCTTATGCATAACCCCATGGTGGCACCGGCCACGCAGGCCGCGGTAACGATGCTAAAAAGCGCCCCGGTGATCGGCAGCGAGGGGAAAAACAAGCGCATGCTCCCGATAAAAATAGCCGC
>JAQUMP010000541.1 GCA_028718065.1 Chitinivibrionales bacterium
CAGTTCGGTTACCCGGCTCGATAGCTCGGGGGCGGTCACATAGGGGGTCGGTTTTTTTATGAGGGCGCGGATCCGGTTTAAAAAAAAGCGGTTGATCGCATACAGCAAGTCAAGCAGGGGACGGCACAGCAACTTAAGGTGGAACAGAAGCGGTGAAACCAGCCCCGCAAGCTGCTCGTTACGGCCCAGGGCGATATTTTTGGGAATGATTTCGCCCACCAGGACGATCAGCGCCGTGGCGACGCCGAGGGTAATGATGCTTGTCCCTATTGTAAAGATACGATGCACGATGGCATGGATAAAACCGACCAGGGTTATATTGACGAAGAGGTTGCCCAGCAGGATCGCCAACAGGGTTTTCTGGCCGTCCTGGAGCAACGCGAAAATCCAGCGCCGGCGATGGCTGCGGCTGTTTTTAAAAAGCGCCAGGCGTTCGCGGGGAATGGAAAAAAGGGCGGTCTCCGCGGCCGAAAAAAGAATCGACCCGCATAAAAAAAGAGCGGCCCCGGTCCCCAGGAGGAGGAAAATCATTTTTTAAAACGGCAGATCGTCTTCGGCGATTTTTCCCGGCGCACCCGCATCGCCTTGCGGCGGGAGCGGTATATCGGCCGGCGCTTCGCCCGTTTCCGGTCCGGCCGTTTGGTTCTGGGGGCCGGGGCTTCCGAGAAATTGGATCTGATTGGCGACGATTTCGGTACGATATTTTTTATTACCGTCCCGGTCGTCCCAGGAACGGGTCTGAATGCGGCCTTCGATATACGCCGAGCGGCCTTTTTTAAGGTACTGGTTGGCCAGTTCAGCGAGTTTACTCCAGGCCACGATATTGTGCCATTCGGTGCGGTCCTGGCGTTGTCCGCTGCGATCGTTGTATCGTTCGGTCGTCGCCAGGGAAAATGTGCAAACCGCTGCGCCGCCTGGAGTAACTTTAAATTCAGGGTCTTTACCCAGATTACCGATGAGAATGACTTTATTTACGCCTGCCATGAATAACCTCCCTAAAAGTTTGAAAGATAATAGTAATAATATAAATAATTAAGCACTATGTTTCCGTTAAAATATGAACTGGGAACAAAAGCAAAGGCAAGAAGAATATATCGTGCGGATCAAGATTTGGACAGGAGGAATACAATATACGCAAGCGCGCCGATCAGGGCCGAGGTCGCCACGAGCCAAAGAATTAGTTTTGACCGGTGTTCTATTTGAACGATATTTATTTCTTTCCAAACGATAATCCGGATTGCCGTTTCGCTCTGGAGCGAGGCCGAGCAATTCCAGCCTCGTTCGAGTCCGAGGATGATTTGCGATTGTTCTCCAAGCAACGACATTTTTGTTGGTAGCGTTTTTACGGCAATCGATTCGAACAAGGGGTGGTGCAAGATAAGTTTGCCGGGCAATTTAACGGTTACGTCGTAACAATCCAGGATCAGGGATTTATTGAGCGAATCGTAAAAAACCCAGAAAAAGGTCGGCGCCGTGCTAAAATTCAAATCGATATAATAATAAAAGGTATTATGCTTAATGACGGGCATTTTCAGGGGTTCGATGGATTTTAACAATACCGGGTGGCCCGTTTCTTCCTGGGCCGATAATCGCGGCGTCCCAATAAGGCAAGCCACGGCAAGCAGGATGCCGAGGGACCCCGGAATATGCCCAAGATGGGGAAAACCATTGTTAAAATTTGCGCTCATGCCTTAATTATACCATGATTTTGTTTTGGTTTAAAGCCCGTCCGAACTCCCGGGTTTGCGATGGGTACATAAAATATATAAGAGAAGGAAAACCGTTTTCTTTTTTTATCGGGGATTTTTTCTGCAAAATATATTTTTAAGCGGGGGATCGGCCTTTGCCTATGAAACTTGACATACAACAAGTGCTTAAAAAAAAGGAATCGGGCCAAAAAATAGCCATGCTCACGTGTTACGACTATGCCTTTGCCCGGCTCCTTAATAATGCCGATCTCGATGTCGTTCTGGTCGGCGATAGCGTGGGGACCAATGTTTTAGGGTATGCCGACGTTACGGCCGTTACCATGCAGGACATGCTGCATCATTTGCGCGCTGTTGCGCGGGGAGCGACCGCCAAGTTTATTTTATGCGATATGCCGTATCGCTCCTATGAAAGCGCTTCCCAGGCCCTTGCGAACGCGCGCATGCTCATCGAAGGCGGGGCAACCGCCGTTAAAATGGAGGGCGGCAAGGAAATCGCGCCCTGTATTGCCGCGCTTACGGCGGAAGGCATCGGCGTATGCGCCCATATCGGTTTTACTCCCCAAAAGGGCGGCAAGGCTGCGGTGCAGGGCAAAGATCCCTTGCAGGCCAAGGCCCTGCTTGATTCCGCCCTGGTTCTGCAGGAGAACGGCGCTTGCATGATGGTGCTTGAGCTCATGCCCCCGGAGCTTGCCGGGGAAATAACCAACGCGTTAAAAATTCCTACAATCGGGATCGGCGCCGGCAGCCGCTGCGACGGCCAGGTACAGGTGCTCTACGATATCATGGGGTTTCCCGAGCGCGTCTTTCGGCATGCCAAGGTTTTTGCGCCGGTGCGCAGCAGCGCCGAGCAGGCCATTGCCGCTTTCGCGACGGCCGTAAAACGCGGGGAGTTTCCGGAATCCTTTACACAGGGAAGTAAATAATCCTATGACCGCAAAACGATATGAACGGGAGCTTTTCTGTGCCCTGGAGGCCGCTTCGGCCGCCGCAAAGCTACAGCTTGACTTGCGCGGAAAAACCGGTCCGGTCGAGCGGAAATCCGACGCTTCGCCGGTAACGGCGGTCGATAAAAAATGCGAAGCCATAATCCGGGCGCGGCTCCTTAAAAAATTCAAGCAGGACGGTTTTCTTGGTGAGGAGAGTGGAAAATCGGCAGGCCGCAGCGGCCGCATCTGGGTTGTCGACCCTCTTGACGGAACGCGACCGTACCTGCGCGGCATCCCTACGCACAGCGTCCTGATCGCGCTGCTGGAAAACAACGATCCGGTGCTCGGCGTCATGGCGCTGCCGGCGCTTTCTCTGGTATGCTATGCTGACAGTCTCAGCGTGTTCTGTGCCCGGCGCACCTCGTTGCGCGCCTCGCGAATGGTCTTGCCC
>JAQUMP010000542.1 GCA_028718065.1 Chitinivibrionales bacterium
CATGGCTGCCGTTTTTGCTATGCCGGCTTTTTATATCGTCCCGTGCGGCAGCGGCCGGGCGCGGAGGTCATGGAACAGATTTGCAACGGCATCGCCGATAGCGGATGGCAGGAGGTGGGGCTTATGAGCCTTTCCACCGCCGATTACGGCGGCCTTTTCGCGGTTCTTGACGAGGTCGCGCAGTTCAGCAATCGGGCTCCTATAAAGCTTTCGCTGCCGTCCACGCGCCTCGATTCGTTGACCGATGCGCAAATCGACGCCCTGGGCCGGGTCGCGCCGCTATCGTCGTTTACAATTGCGCCGGAGGCCGCCAGCCCGCGCCTGCGGCGGGTCATAAATAAGTTGTTCGATGATAACGCCATTTACGATACGGTTGCGCGTTTGCTTGCCACGAATGTTCAAACCCTTAAGCTCTATTTTTTAATCGGGCTGCCGACCGAAACGACCGCCGATATCGAGGCTTTGGCGGGCATGGTCGAAAAAATCGCCGCTATGGCCCGCGGAGTTTCGGGGCGCAAAAAAATCAATGTTTCCCTGTCGCCCTTTTCACCCAAAAGCCGGACGCCTTTTCAATGGGAGGCAATGGAAACGCCGGAACGGTTATTGGAAAAAAGCACTTTTATCAAAACCGCGCTGCGCTCCCGGAAAAATGTTACGGTTGCATATCGTGAACCGGCCATGGCATATCTTGAGACCGTTTTGGCACGGGGCGACCGCCGTTTGAGCGCGCTGATTTATAAGGCTTGGCGGCAGGGCGCCGGATTTGACGGCTGGAACGATTATTTTAATTTTGAATTATGGAAAAAAGCGGCCGAGTCCTGCGGCATTTCACTTGCATCCTATGTAGGGGCAATTCCCCTCGAACAACCATTGCCCTGGCAGGTAATCGATCTGGGTGTTAGCGCCGACTTTTTAAAACAGGAGCGATCGAATGCCTATTCGGAAGCCACTACCGCACATTGCATGAACGCGCAATGCACGCAATGCGGTGTTTGTAATGATTCAATCAAGATGGTCACCATAAAAGCAGCCCAACCGCATCCGGTTTTCACCCCGCCGGCGCCGGCGGAACCCTTGCCCAGACAGCGGCTTTTTTATAGGGTAAAGTTTGCAAAAGGTAAGTACAGTCGATTCTTAGGGCACCGCGATATGGTCGCCGTGCTCACCCGCGCGCTGCTCGCAGCGGGATTAAAACCGGCCTATACCGAAGGCTTTCACAAGCACCCGCGCATTGCATTCGGCCCGCCGCTCCCGCTGGGAGTGATGGGAGAATCAGAATTGTTTGAACTGGAAGCGCTTGCACCCATTGCGGTTACACCAGCCGATATCAACCATTTTCTACCTTCCGATTTACAGGTTTTGGGCCTTGACCTCTATACGCCGGATGCCCAATCATTGTTCCAGAGAATTGTCGCCGGCCGGTATCATTTTGAATGTCCCGCAAACTTGCCTGCGGAACAGGTGGCAAAGGCGATAAACAATTTTAATACGGCGCCTGAGTTGGTAATATCCATTGTCAAAAAAGAAATGAGCGTGCCGCTCGATTTAAAAAAGTGTGTTTACAAAATTGAATCAGGATCGGAAACAACCCCGCCGTCATTTGACGCAACACTTGCCCTGTTGCCGCATAACACCTGTAAGCCCAACGAGTTGCTGTCGGCCATATTCCCGTTATCCCCCGCGGTAAGTTTTGTTGCCTGTCGACAATTTTTGCTCGTGGAAAACAATGGGGACCTTATTCCGATCGGCTAATTTGTTCCGCAATGTCGCTTAGCGAACAACAGTTTGTGTCGTTTATAAAAACTTATTTTTTATTTGCAAAAAAACAATTTTGTGCGTATTTTAGTATTTAATTAAAGAGGGCCGTATTGGCTTTCCGATTTTTTTTATTTTTGAACAAGCAGGAGGAAATTATGGTTAATCGTTCCGGAAACGAAGTCCAAAAGTTTTGCTCATTGGCTGTGGGAGTATTATTGTTCGCGGGAGTTTGTTTTTTTTCGGTTTCGGCCCAAACAAATAATGCCTTTAAAGTCGCCGTAACCTACTACGATTTTCATCAGGACGGCAGCAATCCCGATTTTAACTGGGAAAGCGGCCCCAAGCCGGTGGGTAAGAGTTTTATCATGAGCTATCTGGATTCCGCTCGTAAACCTATATTGAACACTCTTCCAAACTTGTTAACGTGCCCCAATAAAATTTACACCGGGCATCTTGACCACTTATCGCAATGGTATCGGCCGTGGGTTGCCGGCAAAATGGATTCCGTCGGCCTTCCCGCATTTTCCTATTTAGTACCCGTAATCGACAGCACGACCTGCGGTCCCGTGCCGACCGATACCGGCGCAGATACTATCCATTGCGACACAAAAAACACGCTCGTTACCATCCCTGCCCACAAGTCTAAATGCGATACGCTCATGAAAAATGTCATGGTAGAGGATTCCTTGGAATTTAAGGCTTATTCGGGCGAACCCGGCCACCCCAACGCCTATATCGCCGGCGACACGAATATTTTTCTCCCGCTGCAAAACTTTCCTTTAAAAGAGCATGCGCCGGGCGACACGTCCCGCAATACCTGTTTTACCATGGAATTTCATAACCAGGTAATGTACACCGATAACCATATCATCCGCGAGTCCTCCGACGATGATTTTGCGATTTTTATCAACGATTCTTTGGTGCTGGACGACTTCGGCCGGCACGGCCCCGATAATATAGCAATTTATTTTGATTCCATCGCAACAAAAGCGCATCTTGTAAAAGGCAGCGCCACGCCGTACAATATCGACATTTTTTACGCCGATCGCGGCGGATGGCAAACCATGCAACTCATCACGGATGTGCAGTTTGTACATAAAGGCGCGTTCTTTACGGACGGCGTAAAAAACCCCTTTGTTAACCGCAAGGCCGACGGCCTGTATTACAGCGTCCCCTTGAACGTAGGCGCCGGCAAGGCCATGATGCTCCCGTTTCATACCAAGAGTGTGTCGCTGGTCTATTTTACCGCCACGGGCCGCGTTATGAACAACCTTAACAATGTCGTTTTAGGCGATGCCCAGACGACGCGGTTTGACTT
>JAQUMP010000543.1 GCA_028718065.1 Chitinivibrionales bacterium
CAAAAACTATGAGCGTCATTGGCAACGGGTCGCGCCGGCCTTGCAGCCGTTGGTTTCCGCCCCGCAACAATTGTTGTTTTCCGACGAAGAAATCAGCGGCGCCTTCGATTGCTTTCAGCGCGTATATCTTGACACGCTGGAAACCCCCGCGCACACGGCTGCGTACCCCTGCGCTTTTACCGAGCCGCAGTCCCTGTCGCAAAATATCGGCCTGTTTATCGACCAATTGCGCAAGCTGAAAAACGACGGTTTTACCACGATGATGGTGTGCCGCAACAGCGGGCACGCCCAGCGCCTGGTGGAACTTTTGGACGAGCAGGTGCGTCCGTTGCCCGCGGCGGCCGATACCGTGACGGAAGAAACAGCGGCCGCCGGTGTGGAATCGATCGATGAATTGATGCAGATTTACACGGGTTACTTAGACCGGGGATTTATCGACGCGCTGCAACGGCGCGCCGTCCTGACCGACAACCAGGGCCCTCCCGAACGTTCCCTGCAAACCAAGCTCGGGAAAAAGCCGCGCAGCAGTGATACGATCGCGTCGTTCGATGCGCTTGCGCCCGGCGATTACGTCGTGCATGTGGACCACGGCATCGGCAAATTCCTGGGAGTGGAACGCCTCAGCAGCGGTCCCCTCGGCCAGGATTGCATGGTGCTGCTGTACCTTGACAATGCAAAACTCTACGTGCCCGTAACGGATTTTGCCAAGGTCCGGAAATATATCGGCAAAGATTCCTTTTCTCCCGCATTGTCAAAGTTGGGCAGCGGCCAGTGGGAGCGCATTAAGGAGCGCACGCGTGACTCGCTCAAGGAAATGGCCAATGAGCTTATCGAGCTTTATGCCAAACGTCAATATATGGAGGGCATTTCCTTCGGCAAAGACACGCCCTGGCAGCGCGAATTTGAGGACGCCTTTTTGTTTGAGCCTACGCCGGACCAGGTGCGCGCGATCGGGGAAGTCAAGAATGACATGGAGGCCAAAAAACCCATGGACCGGCTGGTGTGCGGCGACGTGGGCTTCGGCAAAACCGAAGTGGCCATGCGCGCGGCCTTTAAGGCCGTCATGGCCGGATATCAGGTGGCTCTGCTCACGCCCACCACGATCCTGGCAGCCCAGCACTTTGTCACGCTCACCGCGCGCATGGCCGATTTTCCGGTGCGCATCGGCATGCTCTCGCGTTTTTTAGGGCCCGCGGAACAAAAAGTCGTTCTTGACAAAGTAAAAAACGGGCTGGTTGATATCGTCGTGGGCACGCACCGCCTTTTTTCCAAGGACATCGTTTTTAAAAACCTGGGGTTATTAATCATCGACGAGGAACAGCGTTTCGGGGTGCGCCACAAGGAAAAACTCAAGCAGTACCGCACCGGCATCGACGTGCTCTCCCTCACCGCCACGCCCATCCCGCGCACGCTGCACCTGTCGCTGATCGGTGCGCGCGACCTCTCGATCATCACCACGCCGCCGCGCAACCGCCTGCCCATCGAAACCCAGGTGGCGGCCTACCACGACGACCTGGTAAAAACGGCGATCGAAAGCGAACTGGAACGCGGCGGCCAGGTGTATGTCGTCAACAACCGCATCGGCCGGCTGGAGCCCCTGCGCGATACGATCGAACGCTTAGTTCCCGCGGCGCGCGTGGCCATCGCGCACGGCCAGATGGACGAACGGGAGCTGGCGGCCGTAATGAAAGAATTCATCGCGGGGCGCTTCGACGTGCTGCTTTCCACGGTCATCATCGAGAACGGTCTCGATATCCCGAATGTAAATACCGTCATCGTGATACGCGCCGACGCCATGGGGCTTTCGCAGCTCTACCAGTTGCGCGGCCGGGTGGGCCGCAGCGCGGAACAGGCCTACGCCTACCTGCTCACGCCGCCCTTTCGCGAAGTCAACGAACGCGCCCTGCGCCGCCTGCAGGCCCTGGAGCAGTACACCGAGCTCGGCTCGGGCTTCGCCATCGCCATGCGCGACCTGGAGATCCGCGGGGCCGGCAATATCCTGGGCACGCGCCAGCACGGGTTTATCGCGGCGGTCGGGTTCGAGCTTTATTGCAAACTTCTCGAAGAGGCCGTGCATGAAATCAAAGGCGAGGCCCCTGCGCCGCAGGCGCGTCGGCTCACGCTCGAAATCCCGCTAAGGGCCTATATTCCCACGGAATACATCGCCGACGGCTCGACCCGGATTACCATTTATCAAGATTGCGCCTTACTCGCGGACACGGCCGGGCTCGACGATGTCCAGCAAAGTCTGGTCGACCGTTTCGGCCCCATGCCTGAACCCGTGGCGGCGCTGCTGCTGCTCATGCGCATTAAGATCATGGCCGGCACGCTTTCGTGCAGCAAGATCGCCATCAGCGACGCGGGCGAGCTCAAGCTTTTTTTCGAGGGCGGCGAAGCCGACGTTAAATCGGCCGTGCAAACCATCGTGACGCAATCGGACCGGCGCTTCGAAATGGTTTATGAACAGCCGCTCTGCCTCAAAACAACGCTTGCCTCAAAAGAACCGACCCAGGCCGCGCTGGAAACTAAACTCATTCTGGAAACCATCCTTGCCAAAAAGACCCCTTTGCCTGCACAGAAATAGTTTTATAATAGTAAAGCACATGGATTTTTCGTACCCCATCATGTATTTTTTTCTCCATCTATGAAACAATTTTGTCGTATCGCCGCCGGTGGTTTTGCTTTGTTTGCGCTTATGGTGGGTTGCGCGTCCAAAGAAAAAAGCGTAATTCTGGCGCGCGTGGGTAAAGCGGTCCTGACCATTGACGATGTTAAAGCCGCGATCCCGCCCGATTACCGTGAATCTTTCAAGGGCGATCAAATTATCAATTATGTCAAGGAATGGGTCGATGCCGAGATCCTTTATCAGGAGGCGCTGCGCCGCAAAATCGACCGCGAGCCGGAAGTGGCGCGCCGCTGCTACGCCATCGAGCGCGACGTGTTGTGCGCCGAGCTGATTCATCGCGCGACCTTTGACCGGGATAATTCGGCCATCTCCGACAGCGCCGTCGCGGCCTTTTATCAGGCGCACGCCCGTTCGCTGGTACGCGACCGGGACGTTATAAAGTACC
>JAQUMP010000544.1 GCA_028718065.1 Chitinivibrionales bacterium
AAAGCGGCCGAGGAGGCCCTGCATCAAACAACCCAAGACCTGACCCGCTCCAACCAGGACCTGGAACAATTTGCCTATGTGGCCTCGCACGATTTGCAGGAACCGCTGCGCGCCGTGGCCGGGTTTATGGGACTCTTAAAAAAACAGTACGAACCCAAGCTTGACAACGAGGGACGCGATTACATCAACACCGCCATCGAAGGCGCCGAGCGCATGCAGAGTCTTATCCACGACCTGTTGGCCTATTCGCGCGTGGGCACCCGGGGCGGCGCCTTTGAACGCATGCACCTTAAGCTCGCCGTGGAAGGCGCCCTTAAAAACCTGCAGGCCGCAATCGCGGAGAGCGGCGCGCACATTAGTTGCGACGAACTGCCCACGGTTATCGCCGACCTGCCGCAAATGACCCAGCTCATGCAGAACCTTATCGGCAATGCCCTTAAATTCCACGGGCAGCGCCCGCTCGAAATTGTTATTGGGGCGAAACGGGGCGAACAAGAATGGGAAATAAGCGTGCACGACAATGGAATCGGTATTGAGCCGCAATACTACGAGCGCATATTTCTGATTTTTCAGCGGCTCCATTCCCGCGCCCAATACCAAGGCACCGGCATCGGCCTGGCGGTGTGTAAAAGGATCGTGGAGCGCCACAACGGCCGGATTTGGGTAAAATCCATAGGAGGAGAAGGGTCCACGTTTTATTTTACCATTCCAGACAAAGGAGAAAACTCATGAACGATTTTCATGTTAGGCCGATCCAGATACTTTTAGTGGAAGATAGTCCCAGCGACGCCAAACTCACCCTAAAAGCCTTAACGCTTGCGAAAGTCTCCAATAACGTGAGTCACGTTGAAGATGGCGTGGAAGCCATCCAGTTTCTTAAACATGAGGGCGCGTTCAGCCAGGCGCCCCGGCCCGACCTCGTCCTACTGGACCTTAACCTGCCGCGCAAAGACGGGCGGGAGGTACTCAAGGAATTAAAAAGCGATCCCGCATTAAAAACAATTCCGGTGGTGGTTCTTACCACCTCCAAGGCCGAAGAAGATATTTTGCGTTCCTATGAACTTCACGCGAATTGCTATATTACCAAACCGGTCAATTTTGAACGGTTCCTGCAGGTGGTGCAATCCATCGAGGATTTCTGGCTTTCGGTGGTGGTTTTGCCGAAACAGGAATAATTATGGAGTGCTTTTGTACAACAACCTCTCCTCTTCACCCCGGCCCTTCGGCTTCGCTCAGGCCACCCCTCTTCCCCTCTCCGACAGGAGAGGAGAAGAGGGGCAGGGGAGTTGAGGAGAGGTTTTAAAAAGTAAAAATATGCCCGACACGCAACCAATTAAAATTCTTTTAATAGAGGACAGCCCCTCGGACGCGCGCCTTATTCAGGCCGATTTGAATAATGCGGAGGGGCAGACCTTTACCGTTACCTGGGTGGAACGGTTGGATGCGGCCGTCGCGGCCCTGCGCGCTCAGCACTTTGACGTGGGCCTGCTCGACATGTCGCTCCCCGACAGCACGGGGCTCGACACCATCAAGAGCATCCAGCACGCCAAGCCGGACCTGCCGCTGGTAGTCTTGACCGGCGCAGAAAACGAAACGGTCGGGCTGGAGGCCATTCGCCTCGGCGTGCAGGACTACTTAACAAAAGGCAGTACGGACAACAGGCTCGCGGCGCGGTCGATCCGTTACGCCGTGGAACGCAAGCGCGCGGAAGAGCGCCAGTTACACCTGACCGAGGCGCTGGAATTGCACGTGGAGGAAATCCAGACCATCAACCGGACCTTAAGCGAGTCGCGCCGGGCGGCGCTTAACATGATGGAAGACGCGCTGGAGGCGCGGGAGCGCGCCGAGCGCATCAGCGCGGAGCTGGCGCTGGACATCGAGCAACGCAAGAAAGCCGAAGACGCGCTGCGTCAATCGCGCGAAGAGTGGGTGGAAACGTTCAACCTGATCCCCGACCTTATCGCCATTCTTGACAACCAGCATAGGATCGTGCGCGTTAATAAAGCCATGGCCGACCGGCTCGGCATTGCGCCGGAGAGCGCCCCCGGCATGCCTTGTTATCACGCCGTACACGACACCGACGGACCGCCGTCCAACTGCCCCCATGCGCAGATGCTTATCGACCAAAAATTCCATATAAGCGAAGTGCGCGAGCCGAATCTGGGCGGCGATTTTTTAGTGAGCGTTACGCCCATGTTCGACGCCAACGGCGCTTTGCGCGGCGGCGTGCACGTGGCGCGGGACATCACCGAGCGTAAACAGCGGGAGCAGGAGCTTTACAAACTCAACCAAACGCTCAAGGCGCTCGGCAAGAGCAGCCAGGTGCTCATGCGCGCCGACGACGAAGCGGATTTTATGGCCCAAATATGCCGGATCGTGGTAGAAGATTGCGGCTATAAAATGGTGTGGATCGGATTTGCCGAAAACGACGAAGGCAAAGGCGTCCGGCCGGTCGCCTCTGCCGGGTTCGACGCCGGCTACCTGGAAACGCTCAATATCTCCTGGGACGACACCATTGCCGGCCGCGGCCCCACCGGCACGGCGATTCGCACCGGTAAAGTAAGCATGTGTCGCAACATGCTTACCGACCCGGCCTTTGAACCGTGGCGGGAAGAGGCCATAAAACGCGGGTACGCTTCCTCGATGGTCTTACCGCTCATGACGGACAATAAAGCCTGGGGGGCCCTAACGATTTATTCGGCGCTGCCCGACCCTTTTTCGGAGGACGAGGTCAAACTGCTTGCCGAACTGGCCAACGACTGCGCCTATGGCATTATCGCCATTCGAACGCGCGCGGCGCTTAACCGGGCCCTGGAAACGCTGCGCAAAAAGGCCGACGAGTTGACTTTTGCGAACAGTGAGCTGGAAGCATTTTCCTATACCGTCGCTCACGATCTGCGCAATCCCCTGCATTCCATAAACGCCTGCCTGGGTCTGCTCTCGGACGATTTTAAAACCAACCTCGGCGAGATCGAACGGGGCGCGCTGCAGAGGGTGGATCAATCGGTGCGCCGCATGGCCAGCGTTATTACCGACCTTCTGGTCCTTTCTAAAATCGCCGGCCAGCAGG
>JAQUMP010000545.1 GCA_028718065.1 Chitinivibrionales bacterium
CGGCGGTCGCGGCGGCCATATTTACATCGAAGGTTCGCATCATCTGCATACGTTGCAGGACACGGCGCATACGTTTCATTACAAGGCGCCGCACGGCATGAACGGCAAAGGCTCGCACAAGGCCGGCAAGATGGCCGAAGATATCGTCATCCGGGTGCCGCTCGGGACGGTTATTTCCGATGCCGTTACCGGCGAAATCATTCTTGATTGTCTGGAAGAGGGCCAGCGCGTGATTGTGGCGCGCGGCGGTCGCGGGGGACGCGGTAATGCGGCGCTGGTTTCCAAAAAAGATCCGCTGCCGGACCACGCCGAAATCGGGCAGCGGGGACAAAAGCGCAAACTGCGGTTGGTGCTCAAGGTGCTGGCCGACGTGGGGCTGGTGGGTCGTCCTAATGCCGGAAAGTCAACCTTGCTCTCCACCGTGTCGCATGCACGACCCAAAATAGCCGGATATCCTTTTACGACCAAACAGCCCTTTTTGGGAATCGTAAAAATCAACGACAGTTACGATTCGTTCGTCATGGCCGATATTCCCGGCCTCATCGAAAATTCCCATCTGGGCCGGGGCTTAGGCATACAGTTTCTTAAGCATATCGAACGCACCCGCGTTTTGGCGATCCTGGTGGAAGCGACGGTCGCCGATCCTGCGGCCGATGCGGATGTCTTATTGCAGGAGCTGGCGGCCTATAGCCCGCTTCTGGCGGAAAAACCCAAGATTTTTATTTTTACTAAAATCGATATGTTTCCAATAGGGGAGCGTCCGGTAATTCCGGCGGGATGGCTTGCCTGTTCTGCACATACCGGTGAGGGAATTAAGGAAGTTATCCATGCCCTGAAAGCGGCGTTGGATAGTCGGAGTGAGGTTTTATAATAGCGGGTATTAACGGTTGGATTTGACTTTTGCCGTTACCCGAAGCATTTTTAACAGGCTTTGTCTATAAGGTATATCTATATCTGAAGGAGGCTTGATTTGGAGATTAAATACAGTAAGAAGAAAGAGGAACTCCGTAAAGATCCGGTCATGGACTCGCTGGTCGTCGCCAAAGATTGGGTGACGCGCAATAATACTACGCTCATGGGCACGCTGATTGCAATCATCGTCATTGCCGCCTTTTTCGGCATTTATCATTCCATGAAAAATTCCGCCGAACTCAAGGCCCAGGATGCATTCGGTAAAGCAATGATTGCCTATCAAGCGCACGATATCGCCGCCGCCGCGGCCGCCTTTAAAAATGTCTATGAAAATTTTAAAAATACGCCGCAATCGGTGTATTGCGCTTATATGCTGGGATATATTTTTTTAAACCAGCAGAAATACGACGAAGCCATCAATTGGTTTAAAGAGGCCATTTCCAAAAACAAGAGAACAAACTTTGCCGGGGCTGAACCGCTCGAAGCGCTGGGGGTTTGCTATGAGGCCAAGAACAATCCCGCCGAGGCCGAAAATTATTATAGCCAGGCATTAAAAGACGAGCGCCTCACCTTCCGGTTTGCCGATATCAAATGGAAATTGGCGCTGCTCAGTTCGAACAAACACGATTATCAGAAAGCCACGACATGGTGCCGGGAAATCATGGCCGATACGCTGGCGCAAAAATATCATCGCAATGCCCAAAATTTGCTGACCGAAATCCGTTGCATGCAGAAATCTTGAACGAAAAGGAGCTTCCATGAACGTGTTGATTGTCGACGAATCCAAAAAAAACCGGGCGCAGATCGCCGAAACACTGGCCAAAAACAAGATAACCGTGAGCGCCTGCGGATCGACCAACGAATTAGTCAATTTGCTCGGTACAACTTCCTGGGACACCATTCTGTTCGATGCCGACTCCTGGCGGCACAACAGCCCCATTATTACCTACTTTGCATTAGCAAAAAAGCTTGAAAAGTTTCCGATTGTATTCTATAATGCTAATGAGAAGTTCTCACCGGCCCCTGAACGCCAGAAGAACGAGCGGGACAAGGTTCTTCAGAAACCGTTCGATCTTAGTGCCCTGATGAGTGCGGTTGCTTAAAACCGCCTCCTATTTTTGGCTTCGAGGCGGCAGGACTGCTTTTCTCCCGTATGCGCGCGAATTATAAGAAACGCGGCGCATATCCGGAATATGTTGTAATGGACGAAAGCGTTCCCTATGAGTGCCAATCCCGCCAAAACTTTTATATTTGCCGACACTGAAAACGGCGGAATAATTCACGTTGCCAACATCAAAGGCGGTGTGGGTAAATCCACGGTCGCAACCAATCTGGCGGCATCCCTTGCCAAAAAAGGACCAACGCTGCTGATCGACCTGGATGTGCAGGGCAGCGCCACCGTGGCGCTCGGCAAAAACCTGGCGCATACCGCACGCTCGTCCTGGGACCTGTTTTCGCAACGCTTTTCTTCGCAGCCGCAGTTTAATCCGCGCCTGCAATCGCGCCTGTTGTTTACAATTGCAAATGCGGCCCGCGCCTGCGAAGCGCGCCTGTTCGGCTGGATTGTCGGCAAGGGCGAAATAACCAATCTTGTCGAAAAGGTTGATTCGTGCCTGGATATTATTCCGGGCGGTTCGCCGCTTTTTAAGACGACCCATTTTTACCATATTCAGAATTTTCGCTACAACCTGGAACTCTGCCGGAACTACTATAAATACATCGTGCTCGATACGCCTTCGGTCTGGAACCGGCTTACGCGCATGCTCTTTAGCTATTGCCAGATAAACCTTATTCCCGTAACGCTGAATGCGCTTTCCACCAAGAGCCTCAAGGATTATCTCATCGAGGTGCGGCGGCTTGCCGAAAAAAATTCCGCCATCAGAATCCGTATTGTAAAGAACGAGGTTTTCGGCAGGGAAGATTCCAAAGTCAAGGGCAAGATCCGCACCATGAGCGAAAACCGCAAGTTCCTGGATTCGCTGTGCGAGTCGGTGGTACGGCGCAACGAGCAGGGCGTGGCGATTGTGCCGCAATCGATCCTGTTCGACCTGGAAATCCCCGAATCCGCCATCGTGCGCGATGCCCAGGACGAAGGCAAGTCGGTGCACTTGTTTCATCAGTATTCGGCGGTCACCAAGGCCTTCGACGAGCTTGC
>JAQUMP010000546.1 GCA_028718065.1 Chitinivibrionales bacterium
TGTACTTAACCCTTCGTGTATATTTTCTTCGGTAGGCATCGGTAACACTCCTTGATAGTTCTCCTATCATTTAAGTGTTACCCATTTTTCCTAAATCGCAGGACTCATTATCTGGTAGTTAGAACAAGGCTTATCTGGGGCCAAAGTCGCGGGAAACCGGCGGTGGCGCGGTTGCGGCGTTTCCGGCCTATTGCACAGCGGGCATGAATGATTGGGGTGAAACGGCAATGAGTGCGGTCCACGCCGACGGCAACACTTCAACGGATTTGCGGTATCTTGAGCATGCGAGCCGACCCCTCGATGAAAATATAACGCTAACTAAAATAGGCCTGAAAGACGGCCACTACGATTTTTTTGTCGATATGTTTTTTAAGGCTTATGACAATGAAAATATTATCGAACAATGGGTCGAAATCCGTCAGGCCGAAAAAAAAGCGGTGACGCTGTACGATTTTGCTTCGTCGCAACTAACGCTCCGCGCCGGGGATTTTTGGCTTACCCAATTTGCCGGCGATTGGGGCAACGAAATGAACCTGATCGAGGAGTGCTTAACAAGAGGCACTAAAATAATCGCCTCCAAGCTGCTAACGCGGGCGACCAGGTTTGTAAATCCTAGCTTTATTGTATCGCTGTCGGCGCCGGCATCGGAAGATACGGGCGAAGTGTTGGGCGCCTCACTGGCCTGGCCGGGTAATTTTAGTTTACGCTTTGAGATAACCAACGAAGGCGATCTGCGCATTATAAGCGGGATGAACCCGATCGGATCGCACTATAAATTGGAAGCCGGGACTGTTTTTGCCACGCCGCCGCTGGTGTTTTCCTATAATAATAATGGAATAGGGCACATTTCCAGGAATTTTCATTGCTGGGCCCGTAAATACGGTATCCGCCAGGGCGATAAGGCCGGCTCGACCGTGTTCAATAACTGGGAAACGACCGGCTTTGATTTTAACGAAAAAAAACTGGCCGGTTTAATGGCCGAAGCGGCCCAAGCAGGACTTGAACTTTTTTTGTTGGACGACGGCTGGTTTGGCGCCAAGCATCCGCGCGACGGCGATGCCGCCGGCTTGGGCGATTGGGCCGTGAACGCCAAAAAATTGCCGGGGGGAATATCGTATCTTGTAAAGGAAGCCGCGCGCAACGGGATCAAGCTCGGCCTGTGGATCGAGCCGGAAATGGTGAATCCGCCGAGCGAACTCTTTGAACAACACCCGGATTGGGTCCTTGCGCAACCGTACCGCGCGCATGATTTGGTCCGCAATCAGCTTGTTCTGGACCTTACCAACCCGGCCGTGCAGGAGTTTATCCTGAAAGTGGTGGATGGCCTGCTGAACGAAAATCCCGGGATCAAGTATCTTAAATGGGACTGCAACCGTCAGGTTACCCATGGCGGATCGATGCATCTGCCTCCGGAGGAGCAATCGCACCTGTGGATCGAGTATCCGCGCGCCCTGATGAGTCTCTTTAGTAAAGTCAGCAAAAGCCATCCGGACGTCGTCATGATGCTCTGCTCGGCCGGCGGCGGGCGCCTTGAATATGGCTCGCTGCAATATTTTCATGAATATTGGCCCAGCGATAATACCGACGCTCTGCAGAGGCTCTTTATTCAATGGGGCTGTTCCTATTTTTTTCCGGCCATATCAATCTGCACGTTTGTATCGGGCGTGCCGCATATTTATACCGGTCGATCGATGCCGTTAAAATTCCGCTTTGATGCGGCCATGGCCGGCAAGCTTGGCATGGATCTGCCCTTGAGCGGGCTCTCCGTCGAAGAACTTGAATTTACAAAAAGGGCAATTGCCGAATATAAACGGCTGCGGGATGTGATCATGTTCGGTGATTTATTCCGATTAGTCTCTCCCTACGAAAAGAATTTTTGTAGCATGCTCTATGGTTCGCAGGACCAATCGAGGGCGATATTCTTTTGCTTTCTGCTGCATCGTCATCTTGGCGAAACATATCCGCCGATTAAATTAAAAGGGATCGGTCCCGATAAAAAATATTTAGTCCGCGAGGTTAATAGGATGCCGGATAGCAAGTCCGCCTTCGGGGAAGAAAAATTGATTAGCGGCGAGGAACTCGTTAATCAGGGCATTAATTTAAATTTTAAAAACGAGTATGATAGTATTGTCCTGGAATTAACCGAGAAATGAGAGGTTGCTTTTTTTTAAAAGTCCGCTGTTGGAAAATGTTATTTTAAGGTCAACAAATATTTAAATTCGGTAAAATGCAAGGAGCGCCATCATGATTAATAATGACGATAAAAGCCTTATTACGCAGTTCAAGCATGCGCTGGTGGGCAGTGAAATCGAAGAAAAAATGCTTGCCCGCCGCGAAATTTTTTTATGGGGCGAAATCAACGACGAATCCGCCGAAAGCATCGTTAAAAAAATGCTCTATTTCGACGGTCAGGGCGACGAAGATATTACCGTATACCTCAACAGCCCGGGCGGTGCGATTTCGTCGGGACTGGCGATTTACGACGCCATGCAATACGCCAAATCCGATATCGGCGTCGTCTGCATGGGGCTTGCGGCCAGCATGGGCGCCGTGATTCTCGCGGCCGGGACAAAAGGCAAACGCAAAGTGTGGGGGAACGCACGGGTCATGATTCATCAGCCCCTGATTGCCGGCAATTTTTTTGGCCCCGGTTCCGATATTCAGATCCAGGCCGAAGAGATGCTTAAAGTCCGGGAACGGCTCAACACTATTCTGGCCACGCACACCGGCCAACCTATTAAAAAGATCGACGCCGACACCGACCGCGACTTCTTTATGTCCGCCGACGAGGCGCTGAATTACGGTATCGTAGACGTTATCGTCAAGTATTAAATTGCTTAAAAAGGTTGGGCTAAATTAAGCCGGCATAATTTGTTGACTTTATTTTCCCGCGAATAGTATATTTACTAAACTTTTGCCAAATTTGCGCACTCACGCCGATGTAGCTCAGTTGATAGAGCATTCGACTTGTAATCGAATGGTCGGGGGTTTGACTCCCTCCATCGGCTCTGAAACGGAAATACATGGGTAGGTGCCCGAGTGGTTAAAGGGGATGGACTGT
>JAQUMP010000547.1 GCA_028718065.1 Chitinivibrionales bacterium
CGCGGCCGCAATGAGCGAGCGAAAGCGCGCCGTGTCAAGCGGGCCCGCCATGCCCATGATCGCATTCGGCGATTTGTCCGAAAGTTTCCAGGCGGCGTAGGTCATGGCATCGAGCGGATTGGTGACCATGATCCAGATAGCTTCGGGAGCGTAAACAAGGGCTTGCGAACACATCTGCCGCACCACCGCCAGGTTCACTTCGAGCAAATCGTCGCGCGACATGCCTGGTTTGCGGGGCGCTCCGGCGGTCATTACGATAATATCGCAGCCCCGCAGCAAGGAAAAATCGGCGCCGCCGGTAATCGTGACCGCAGCGCGCCGCAGGGAAGAGGCGTGGGTAAGGTCGAGCGCCTTGCCGCGGGCAATGGATTCCCTAATATCAATTAATACGAGGTCACCGCAATCGCCGGCGATCAATTGATTGGCCGCCTCCGCTCCAACCTGCCCGGCGCCGATAATGCCTATTTTTGTTCTCATTGCACCGGCACTTCGCTGGGGAACGCGACCTGGATTGCGGCCGCATGCAGATAGCGCGCGGCAAGTTGTTTTGAATTTATTTCCCGATAGACCTGTTCCACCACCTCCGGCGCAAGGCCCACCACCGGCGCTACTTCGGCGGGAGCATAGCCGTTGTTTTTCCCATACAGGCAGAGGTCCATTTCTTTATACGGCAGGGAGAAAAAAAACTCGTCCTGCCCCTGCGGCAGGGAGTAAGTGTCGGTAGTGGGCGCACGCGCGCGAATTTCGACGGGCAGATCCAAGCATTCCGCAAGTTGATACACTTGCGTTTTATACAAATGCGCAAGCGGCTTAACATCGGCGGCGCCGTCGCCCTGCTTTACAAAAAAGCCCAGGTCGTGCTCCAGTCGATTGGGCGTTCCGGCCACAACGTAGTTGAGACGGTCGGCGTGGTAATATTCCAGCATGGCGCGGATGCGCTGCTTAAAATTGGTGGCCGCCACGATCTCCAGATAGGATTTTAAATCGAGCCGCTGCTTGACAATATCGCCTTGCGGCGCCTGCGCCACGAGTGAAAAATAGGGCAGACGCCCGTCCTCGCTTACGTTCCGCAGGACGATCTTGGATTTCCAGCCCGCGCCGTAGGCCCCAATCATGGAGCGCGCGACTTCGTCGTAGCGCCGGTAAAATCCGACAGCCTCGAGGACCGGTGCGATGTCCACCACCGTTTTTTGGGCCGCCGCGTGCGCGATCGCCAGCTCGCCTAAGTAAAGCGATTCCGGGGCTGAGTGGCGTTCGGGCATTTGCAGCCCCAGGACTTCCCTGCCGCCCAGGGCGCGGGCGCAGAGGGCCAAGGTCACGCTGCTGTCGATCCCGCCGGAAATGCCGACCACAAATCCTTTGCGTTTAAAGGTCTTGAGTGTTCCCACAAGGGTATCTATAATTTGGGCGATAATAGCTTGACAATCAAGAACGAGCAGGCCCGGTGAAAAAGGCGGATGATTCATGGCGCTATTTATTCCTTTTTTAAGGGGTAGAGCGATGATCTTGAACCACGGTAAACGCGCAATCGGACAATTCCGGCCTAAAATCATGTATATATAATTCGTACAGCATCTGGGTGGATAAAACGCCGCAGAGCGCCATGCCGTCGGTTTCGCTGTGCGTGCTCCCGGCGCGGACCTTGGCAAGCAGCATCCGCACCCTGGCCGCATCGAACAGGCCGGCCGCTTTCAGGGACTTTTCGGACAGGTACGGTTCAACAAACTCGCTGTCCGATGCGTCAATCAGACTCGTTTGCACGGGCGCCCGGTAGGCCTGCTTGCTGCGCTGCACGATTTGCGGCGGCAGGTCGGGCGCCAGGACCCGTTTTAAAAGGTGCTTTTCGCCCAGGCCCAGAATTTTCCAGTGCGTCGGCACCTGCCCCAGGTATTGCAGCAGGCGATGGTCCAGGTACGGAAAGCGAATTTCCACCGAATGCCCCATGGCCACGCGGTCGCCCTGGGACGAAAGCAGGTAATTGCTCATAAAAATCGCCGTCTCCAGGTATTGCGCCTTTGCCAATACGTCAAGCTTTCCGAAATCGGCCGGCAGCGCGGCGGCGCACTCGTCCAGCGCGCTGTACCCCTGTACGGCGTTTTGCATAGCGTTGCTGAAAAAAGTTTTGGTCCGGCTGGTGGTATACCAGCGCGGCAGGTGCGAAAAAAACGGGTGTTGCACGTCGCCCAGGCCCTGCTTAAAAAACTGGCGCATGCCCGCGATGGCCTGGCTGCTATTAAAAATATCGGGGTAGAGTTTCGATAGGGGCTTAAAACGGAAATCGGAGTCGGGGTTTTTAGCCCAGAACCGCCGCGTCAGGGCCTCGCGGAAAATATCGTAACCGCCGAAAAATTCATCGGCGCCCTCACCGGTAAGCACCACCTTGATATTGTTTTTTTGCACCTCCTGCGATAAAAGAAACAGCGGGACCGGCGCGGTGCGCAACAGCGGTTTTTCGGCGTGCCATACCACCTGCTTAAAATTGTCCCTGATTTTCTTATTGGTCGCGGCCACCGCGGAATGATTGACGGACAGGTATTCAACCATTTGGCGCTGGTAAGCGCTTTCGTCGAAGCGCGCCTCCTCAAACGTAAGGCCGAAGGTGCGAAGGCCCGCATTAAACCGGCGGACCACCAGAGAAGTTATTCCGGAAGAGTCAAGCCCGCCGCTCAAGTACGCGCCCACCGGCACATCGGCCCGCAGCCGGATTTTTATGGAGTCGAGCAGCAGGTCGCGCACGCCGGCGGTCAGGGCGGCAATGGGCAGGGAGGAGCCGGCTTCGCGCGGATACAGCGGTATGTCCCAGTACTTGCGCGGGGTAAAAGCATTGCCGGCCACGCGCATGGTGTGGCCCGGTAGCAGCTCGTAAATATTCTTAAACGGCGTTGTTCCGGGGAGCGTTGTCCAGAAAGTAAAGACCTGATCAAGCGCCTGTTCGCTTAACTCACGCGGAATGCCGGGGACGGTAAAAATCGATTTTATTTCCGAAGCAAAAACAAAGAGCCCGTTTTGCACCGTGTAATGCAGCGGCCGCACACCAAGCCGGTCGCGCGCTAAAAAGA
>JAQUMP010000548.1 GCA_028718065.1 Chitinivibrionales bacterium
GGCAGGCCTGCGATAAATGGTCGCGGTCCGAGGCGAAAAGGATAACCGAAGACGCACTTACAAAATTCAAAATCGATGCGATCGTAGCCTCCAACGACGGGACCGCGGCCGGCGCCATCGCCGCGCTCGAGGCCGTAAAGCTCGACGGCAAGGTCCCGGTTTCGGGACAGGACGCCGACCTGCTCAACTGCCAGTATATCGTCCAGGGAAAACAGGCGGTGACCGTGTATAAGCCGATCAGAAAAATCGCCGAAATGTCGGCCGATTTAGCCGTAAAAATGGCCAAAGGCGAAGCCGTTGAAGGGACCACCGCAACGGTGAACAACGGCAAAATCGAAGTCCCCGCTATTTTCCTTGATCCGGTCGCGGTAACGAAAAGCAACATGGATTCAACGGTCGTCGCCGATGGCTTTCACCCGAAGGAAGCGGTCTACGCCCGATAGTCCGGCGCATAAAACAATCGGGAATCCAACAGGAACCGCCGTGGCGCTTTTGGAACTCAGGAATATCTCGATGGAATTTCCCGGCGTCAAGGCGCTCGACGGCGTGTCCCTTGAGCTTAACGAGGGAGAAATCCACGCCCTCGTGGGCGAAAACGGGGCGGGTAAATCCACGCTCATTAAAATCCTCGGCGGCCTTATTCCGGCCGGCATGTACGCCGGCGCCGTTATGATTGACGAACAGGAAGTACGGTTCCATTCGGTGCGCGACAGCGAGCGCGCGCAGGTCCGCATCATCCACCAGGAACTTTCGCTCGTCAACGAAATGACCGTGGCGGAGAACATCTTCCTGGGCAACGAGCCGCGGCGCCTGGGGGTCATCGACTACACGGCCATGAACGCGCAGGCCGGGCGGGCGCTCGCGCTTTTGTCGTCGGACATCCGGCCCGGCGAATTGGTGTCGGAACTTACCATCGGCGCGCAGCAGATCGTGGAGATCGCCAAGGCGCTTTCCCGGAAGGCGCGGATCATCGTGTTGGACGAGCCCACCGCCGCGCTTCCCGAGCGCGACGTCGAAAATCTCCTCGGCCTCGTACGCGATTTAAAAAAGAGGGGGCTGGGGATAATTTACATTTCGCACAGGCTTGACGAAGTGCGGTCGATCGCGGACACGGTCACGGTCTTGCGCAACGGCAAGCGGATTTCCCGATTTACCCGCGGCAACCTCGACCTGCGGAGCATGGTCCGCGACATGATCGGCCGCTCGCTCGAAAACGCATTTCCCCCGTTTGCGCGGGCCGCTTCGGACCAGTTGCTGACGCTGCGCGCCGTTACGCTGTACCATCCGCATCACCGGCGGCAGAAGGTCCTCTCGGAAGTTTCTCTATCATGTTGTAAAGGCGAGGTGGTGGGCGTCGCCGGACTGCTGGGATCGGGCCGGACCGCGCTTTTAAGCCTTCTGTTCGGCGTGTACCGGGGATCGCATACCGGGGAGCTGCGCTTTGAGGGCAAAACATATATCCCGCGCTCACCGGCCGATGCCATAGGCCGCGGTATCGCATTAGTCAGCGAAGACCGGAAACGGTTCGGGCTGGTGGGAGCGGCGGACATCAAGGAGAACCTAAGCCTTGCGTCCCTGGCGCGGTTTTGCCGGCACCGCATTATAAACCTTGACGCCGTTGCCGCGGCATGCAATCGCTACGTCGAAAGCCTGCAAATAAAAACGCCGTCGTTGCAGTCTCCGGTCATGAACCTCTCGGGCGGAAACCAGCAGAAGGTCGTGCTCGGACGGTTTCTCATGACCGCGCCCCGGCTG
This sequence comes from Chitinivibrionales bacterium, assembly GCA_028718065.1. Taxonomy (GTDB): domain Bacteria; phylum Fibrobacterota; class Chitinivibrionia; order Chitinivibrionales; family FEN-1185; genus JAQUMP01. Next base: position 1,756 of record JAQUMP010000548.1, read on the forward strand.
CTCCTTTTAGACGATCCGACGCGCGGCATCGACGTGGGGGCGAAATACGAAATTTACCGGCTTATTCATTCTCTTTCGGCCCAGGGGATGGGAATTATTTTTATTTCTTCGGAGCTTCCCGAAGTCCTTGGCGTTGCCCATCGCATCTATGTGCTGCAGGGAGGACGCGTCCGCGAAGAATTCAAGCATGGGGAAAAATCGGAAGAAGAGACGCTTGCCGTCGCCGCGGGAATTTCGGCGGCCTGAACCGCGCGCCGTTTAAACGGGAAAAAATTATGATGAAATCCGTTCTTGCGCTCTGGAATTCGGCCAATAAGCGGGCGATATTCATGATCGCGATGCTCCTTGGAATCTGGATTGTCTTTAACTATTTCTCCGGCGGATATATCCTGCGGGCCGAGAACATGGCCAACCTGTTCCGGCAGGTGACCGTCGTGGCGCTTTTGTCAATAGGCATGACGCTGGTGATCGTGTCGGGAAATATCGATCTCTCGGTCGGCGCCGCGCTCGGAATGTTCGGGGCTTTCGCCGCGGCGATGATGACCCAGATGGGAGTTAATTCCTGCGTCACGGTAATAATCGTCCTGATGCTGGGACTGTTGGCGGGCTGCATGCACGGGGTCCTGGTGCATTATTTCAATGTTCCCTCATTTGTCGCGACCCTTGGAGGGCTTATCGCCTACCGCGGCATTACCCAATGGGTCGCGCGCGAATCGATCCCCATACGGGCGGCGTGGGTCAAGGCCATTGCCGTAAAGTGCCTGCCGAACGGGATAAGCTTTACCGTTGCGACTATGGTCGTTTGCGCGCTGATAATCGCGGCCATGCGCCGGAGAAACGGCCTGCGCAAAGCCGGCCTTACGAGCGGTCCGCTCTGGATCGACCTGATAAAGCTTGCGGCGATTATCGCGGGAATCGTTGTTTTCGTCGTGGTTATGGCTTATGGCGGAGGCGTTCCCATCCAGGTGGTGATAATGCTCGCGGCCGCCGTAATTTTCAGCCTCATGGCAAAGTACACCCGGTTCGGGCATTATGTCTATGCGATCGGCGGCAACAAGCAGGCGGCGCTTTATTCGGGCGTGCCCATCGCCTCGAATATTATCGGAGTATTCGGCCTGATGGGAATGCTCGCCGCGGCGGCGGGAATCGTGACGGTCTCCGAGCTTTCCTCCGCGGCCGCGGATGTGGGCGAGCTCAAGGAACTCGAAGCGATTGCCGCCTGCGTTATCGGCGGGTCGAGCCTTATGGGCGGCAGCGGCGTTATTGGGATGTCGATCCTCGGCGCGCTCGTGATGGCTTCC
>JAQUMP010000549.1 GCA_028718065.1 Chitinivibrionales bacterium
GGCTCGGCGTAGGTTTGGGTAACATTCGTGGCGTCCAGCCTGAGTTTGGCGATGACATCGCGGGTGTAAAGGGCGTACCACATAAAACCGAGGATACAGAAGATCAAAAACAGATAGCGGCCGGCATAGGGCCGGATCTTGATAAAAAACAAATAGAGGAAGCGCGCGGTAAGGAGGCTCTTAAAACGGAGAGCAATTAAGCGATACCATCGCCGTTGCATGGTTGCTCTAATTCCGCCCGATTTCGGTTTGACCGTGCATGTAGGGTTGCAGTACCGGTGGAATGCAAACAAAGCCTTGGGCCGTTTGATACGTTTCCAGCAATGCCACCAGAATTCGCGCAGTGGCCACGCCGCTGCCGTTGAGCGTATGCACCAAAGCGGGCTTGGCGCCGGAAGCGCCTTTAAAACGCACATTCATGCGACGCGCCTGAAAATCCTCAAAATTACTGCACGAGGAAACTTCCAGCCATTTTTTTTCGCCCGGCGCCCAGACTTCCAGATCGTAACATTTGGCGGCCGCGAAAGAAAGATCGGCGTCGCACAAGGCCACCACGCGGTAGTAAAGCCCGAGCGCCCGCAGGATGCTTTCGGCGTCCGCGCGCAGGGTTTCGAGTTCGTCATACGAGGTAGCCGGGTCCGCGAACTTGACAAGTTCGACTTTGTTGAATTGGTGCACACGCAAAAACCCCTTGGTGTCTTTGCCGTAGGAACCGGCTTCGCGCCGGAAACAGGCGCTGTATGCGCAATACTTGATGGGCAGTCGGCCCCCGTCAAGCGTTTCGTCGCGGTGCAGGTTCGTTACCGGCACTTCGGCGGTGGGAATGCAGAAGAGCTCGTCCGCACCGATATAATACATCTGCTCCTCGCTTTTAGGGAGCTGACCCGTGCCGAAATGGCTCTGCCGATTGGCAAGGAAGGGCGGGAAAATTTCCGTATAGCCGTTTTTAAGCGTGTGCGTGTCTAAGAAAAAATTGATAAGCGCGCGCTCCAAAAGCGCTCCTTGGCCTTTGTAAACACAAAACCCCGCGCCGGTTATTTTGGCGCCCCGGGGGAAATCCAGGATATCCAGCGCGGAGGCGATTTGCAGATGATCGCGCGGCTCAAACGAAAATGTTTTTTCCTCGCCCCAGGTGCTCACGATTTTATTGTCGGCGGCACTGCTTCCCTTGGGAGTGCTTGTATGCGGAACGTTGGGAAGGCGGATTAAAAGCTCGTGCAGCGATTCTTCGGTCTGCTTGATGGCTGCGTCCAAGTCCTTGATGGAATCCGAAACTTCTTTCATTTGGGCGACCAGCGCGCCGGCGTCCTTGCCCTCTTTTTTAAGCTTGCCGATTTCCTGAGAGGCTGCGTTACGCTGGTTTTTAAGGACTTCGACCTGGCTGATGCTCCCGCGCCGGAGTGCATCCAGCCGCAGAATTTCGTCCATGTCAATAACGCAATTCTTGCTCAGGGCGGCCTGCTTGATAATTTCGGGATTTTCACGGATGCGTTGCATGTCGAGCATAGATGGCTCCTAATAAATTATTAATAAACTGTTTCGCGCCCCCCTTTCGTCCCCCCGCAGGGGGGATTCAAATTAAGTCCCCCTCCGGGGGATTTAGGGGGCGAGATTTAGAGGATATTTCGTGGCATTCAACATTTAATATACATCATACTATATGAACATCCGCGCCGCCTACCCAAATGTGGTGCCGTTTAAGCCCCAGTTCTGGCCCGCGATATCGGTAAAGTTGGCATAGATTTTATCGGACGGAATGCCCAGCATTTCCTGCAGTAAACCGCACAGCTTGCCGCAGAGGGCCTTGTTGACCTTCCCGCTGAGGCCGCCGATGCTTTTAATGTCGGCGAATGCCGCGGAACCGATTTCGCCGGACATAATCATGGCGGCATCGTCGATGGAAACCATGACGTAATGCTCCGGTTTGCCAAGACCTTCCGCGACCAATTTTGAAAGGGCTTTGAGCAGAAGGTCCCTCTTTGAATTTTCAAGCGGCTCGGAGAGCGTTAACCGTAAATAGGGCATGGAAAGTCCTTTAAAAAAGTGGATTAATTTTGCGTTTATGTACTAAAAATAAATGTAGTCAGTACGAATACGGCATTTAATCTCCGGACATTTTATATTTTTCGTCAATGGCCATCATTGAAGGGCTTAATAAATTTTGCGGCGACACCATGCGGTCGCTCGAACGCAAACCGGAAAAATACCGTCTGGTCGGCGATGCGCTTGAATGGATCTTTAAGCGGTGGCTTGGAAAAATGCCCTCCGGATTTCCGATAGCGCCGCAAGAAATAAAAAAAATATTAGTCATGCGGCAGGACCTGCTTGGCGATATGATCGTTTATACCCCCTGTTTTGAGCTCCTGCGGAAACTCCTTCCCCACGCACAAATTGACGTATGGGCATCCGACCGCAATGCCGTAATTCTTGGGAACAATCCCCGCGTTAACACCGTCTACTCCGTTTCCACCAAAGCTCTCGATTTTATCCGGCAGATAATGCGGGCGCGGAAACAAAAGTACGATACGGTTCTCGAAGCATCGTTTAACAGCAGGCTTTTTGAGGGCATGGTAGCGCATTGCATCGCGCCGGGGGCGAAGATCGTTCAGGATTATAACGGCAGCGCGACCCGGGTATACCGATGGCTTTACAATATCCTGATTGCCGTGGAACAAAAAACAATGCCCCTCTATTTTTACGAAGTAATTTCCCGCCTCTTTAATCACCCGATCGTCCCGGACGACATCAAGCTCAGGATTTATCTGGACCAACCGGTGCGTGCCTCGGCGCAGACGTTTCTTTATTCCCGCGAAATTAAAAAAGATTTTATCGTAATAAATCTTTCCGGGCGCCAGTCGCATAAAGTTTGGGGCTTGCCGGCCAGCGCGGACTTTCTGCGCCTTTTGCGAACGTCGCATCCGCAAACGCCGGTCGTGTGCGTTGCTTCGCCGGACGATTATTCCAGGGCAGAGACCCTTGTTCGGGCGCTAAAAGACCCGCAAACGCATTTGTACCCTAAAGCCGAAGATTATCTG
>JAQUMP010000550.1 GCA_028718065.1 Chitinivibrionales bacterium
CTATAGTTTGTTGATAAGTACCCCGTTGCTGATGGTCATTGAGGCGGGATCGTGATCGGTAAAACCGATCACCTTGTCCGAAAAGGGCGCAGAGGTTGCCCAGTTGGCAGTTCCCTTTGGATTACTGCTCGTCCAACTCACGGCGTTGAACTCGTCGCTGAAGACCAGTGAGTAGCTGGACAGATCGATGTCGCCCTGGGCGTGAGTGATCGTCGGAAGCAGCGACAGTGCCATAGCCAAAACGGTGATGTTGAGAGATTTAATCATATAACCTCTTTAATATTAATGTTGCGAAAAAAAACGTTTTGCCAAGGGGATAGGAACCGTGATTGAAACATTATCGAATGTGGCCCTATGCAACGTGTCCGCGGCGGCGCTGCCGACTTCAAGTCCCACGTAAACCGTATCGGGCATGGTCAGGGCCTGTGAATACATTGCCGTGTCATTGAGGCCTAAAAGAGTACCCGCCGTCCGGGCGGTAAAGAGGTTCCCCCTTCTTGACAAACGCAGAAATTCGTGAGCGTCGTCCCAACCGGCTCCGCCAAGGTAGACCTCGTCGGTGCCGAGGCCGTTGGCGCTGTAATCAAACCCGCCGTCGGTCTGATGCATTAAAAGCCCCACCCGCGGAAATCCCGAAGTCGGCGTTAAGGCCGAACGCACACCAATTCCCGCGGACCGATAATAATTGGTGGAACCGCTTACGCCGGTAATATGGGCCGTAATATCAAAATCGCCGCTTATGCGCCGAAAGACAAAATAGGAGTTCTGTCCGCCGTTTACGGTTAGAGAATTACCGGACGCCGAAAAACTTCCCGCCGGTGAAGGCGTTCCCAGTTCCACGCCGCTCCATAACGCGGCCGCAACAAGGGAATCGGGCAGGCCGGTTTTGTTGATGATTTGATTCTCTAAAACAGCGATGTTTTTTAGTTTGGAGCCGCCGGCAATGCTGTCTCCGGTCGCATTGACATATTGCAACGAGACGATTCCCGCCGGCGCGCCGATTGCGACAACCCCCGACCGATTGATCGGCGCGGTAATAATTGAGCCCGTGATAATAACCGAATTTCCCGCCGAATAGGCAGAGGAATCGACGCTAACCAGCACCGTGCCGGAGTCTTTGAGCGGTATCGCTCCAAGATTAGTGTCCGCGCTTTTATCGGCGTTTACAGAAACGGAATCAACAAATAATTTGTACTTATATTCGTCCGCGGTCGCGACCAGATTATAAAAACCCGCCTCTTTAATCTTAATAGAGACCCGACCGCTTATGTCCGTGGTGTCTAAAACTATGAGCGAATCCGAAGGCAGCGATGTTCCTGCACGCTGTTTACTTAAAAGACCGGGATTTTTAAGAGGGTTAAAATCGGAAGGCACCAGCGCGACCGCTATGCCGGAAACGCCCTGGCCTTTTGCATCGACAATCGTTGCCACGATGCCGTTGGTTGTTTCGCCGCCCGCTCCTCCGGCGACCATTCGGGATTGACCGCAGGAGAATAAAAGCGCGGCCGGAAGAAAAACAAACCAAAAAATCCATCGTAATCTCATTCTTTTGCCTCCGTGTTCTTGCCGAGAAGCGCGACGGGAAAAAAAGAGATATTAAGTTGCATGACCGAATCCTCGCCGGTGCAATCGTCCGACATACGCAGAAGCTCCTGACGAAATTGCGCGACCCGCTCCCGCAGCGCCGGAAGGTCGCGCTGGGAAAAGGACATGGTGACGGTTGAAATGTCGCGCAGATCCTTGGTACACTGCTCTAAAGCCCGCACCCCAAGTTCGATGTTTGCTTTCTGATAATCTCGTATTACTCCGGCGTTCCATTTTTCACCGGTTGTTATGAATTGTTCGGTAACTTGGTAAATGCCGTCGTTATCTTTAGCAATCAATTTAAGCCGCTCGAGCAATCCAAGCGATTCACGCGCCTGTTCGGCGGTAATGTGCGGCGTAAGCTTGGAGGCGAGCGCACGATAATTGGAGCCGTCAAACGGATAAATGCTCAGGAGCGATCGAATTGCCATGTGATACCATTGGCGATAGAACTCCGCCTGATCGTCGGCCACGGTCCGGAAGCGGATACCCTTTATGGAGCCAAGCCGTTTAAAACGCATCTCGATTTCACGCTGGTTTTTCGCCCGTCCAAAATGGACAAGTTCGGTGAAAAAATCACGTTCCTTGTCCTGCAATCCAAAGAGGTCCGCAAACGCCGGGACATTCTTGAGGCCAAGATGCACTTTCCCTTGGAAAACCTTGACAATATAGCCCGGATTTATGCCGACCCGGCCCGAAATATAGCGGTAGGAGAAGAAAGGCTTCTCTTTCTTAACGAATTCATAGGCATCGCGCAGGTAGGTGCGATAATCAAGATATTCAAAAATTGCCGTCATAGATTTTTATTAACCACCGGTTTGTGGTAAAGATATGCAAAAAGAATAATTTTCGCAGGGATATTTTATAAATTTTGAGAATTATTTTATAAAAACGTTGCATGATTATGCAACGGAAAGCAGATTGTACAAACTTAACATATTGATTTTTAATGCTAAATCATACCCGCCTTAATTAATCACATAAATATATCAATTTTTTTTTGCAACACCCGTTAATTGCCGAGGCGTCCTTTCATAAACAGGAAATTGTAGAAATCCACGGGCATATTATGCAGAGCGGGAGCGTGGGTAAGACGTGGAAAAGAGATTGGTCACCGATTCAATTGTTTTAATAAATCGGTATAATCTTTTCGCTCCGGCGATAATCGAATAGCATCAGTCAAGTATTCTCCGGCCTTCTTGAAATCTTTCCCTGCGACATAACACAAGGCTGCCTCAAAATAAATATCTGAAGTATTCCTTTCTATCAACAATGCAGCCTCAAAGTAATAGAGGGCCTTTTTGCATTCGCCGGTCATCCTTAAAATCCGACCAAGATCATAAAGTGCCCGGAAATTCTTAGGCTCAATCCTCGCAGCTTTTTCGAACACTGTTCTAACTACCAGATAATGAGTCCTGCGATTTAGGAAAAATGGGTAACACTTAAATG
>JAQUMP010000551.1 GCA_028718065.1 Chitinivibrionales bacterium
GGGAACCGCACCTACAACCTGTTTTCGGACCATGTTACCGACGATATCCCCGCGCTTTCGTTCAACCTCTCGTCGCGCGCCCTGTTTCCGCTTAAAACCGCCGAGGATTATACCGGGGCCGCCGCTCCGGCGGACACGGCCGAACACTGGTATAACCGCCTGTACGGTTCCTACGGAGCCAACGCAATTGTCAAGAGGGACGTTTACAATAATCATTCACAGCCGGGGTTTTTGCAGAGCGGCATGACCCAATCGGCGGAACTTTCCCTGCCCACCACAATTTTTAATTACTTTACCATAAGCCCCAATTTTTCGGCGCGCCTCTCCACTTTCGACGCCTATATGGATACCGGCGCCGCCTCAATTAAATATATCGTGGATACCACCTACGACACCGTGCGCCTGACCTCATGGCAGCAAACCAATGCAACCATCATCGATACGATAATTTCCACCAAAGACACCCAGTATGTACGGCGCACCATTTCCGCGCCCCGCGCCGTTCCGTTCTATGAAAATGCCACCCACGATTTTAAAAATGTTCCTTCGTGGAATGCGGGCGTAAGCCTTTCTACGAACCTGTACGGTTTGTTCCCGATTAAGCTTTTTAATTTTGCCGGCATCCGCCATACGCTCACGCCCAGCCTAAGCTTTAACTATACGCCCAAACACGATTTGGCCAATCAGTTTTTCCCTCTGGGAATTCCTTACGACGGGCCGCATCCGCAAAGCCGGGCCGTGGGCTTGAGCCTGGGCAATTCTTTCCAGGGAAAAATAGTCACGCCGGGAAAAACCCCGGAAGAAAAACCCGCGGAGCAAAAATTTACGATTGTTTCGGGCTCAATCTCCACGGGCTACGATTTTGAGGCGGAAAAGCTGGGCAAACGCGGCATCTGGAGCCCGCTCAACGTATCGGCTTCGAGCTATTATAACTTCGCTTCGTTTTCCTATAATTCCTCCTATTGGCTCTATGGCGCCAACAACCAATTAACAACGCCGCAGCTCGCCAATTACACCGTTACCATAACCACCCCGGCGCTCGGCGCCGGCGGATCGTTATGGGACGGCGACCGCATCGTGCTTGACAAACTAAAGCCACCGGACTCCACGGCCGGCTTCAATGCGCTCTCTACGGCAGGAGGGTTGCAGCAATGGTCATTTTCCATGAGTCCCTCCTACACGTTTTCGCAATCGCGGACGACGCCGCAAATGCCGTTTGTCACCAACAAGCAGTACAACCTGAGCGCCGGGGCGAATTTTAAATACAGCCGCATCTGGTCGGCATCGTGGAACAGCTATTATAATTTCGTCACCAACCAGCTTGTGGGCCATACGCTGGGTTTTTACTGCGACCTGGAATGCTGGGAAATGCGCTTTAACTGGACGCCCTCGGGTTATAATCCGGGATATTATTTTCTGATCGATATCAAGAAAATCCCGGAAATCAAGTGGGAGAAAAAACAGGATAATTAGCTGCGCAGGAGTCAGGAGTCAGAATAAAGAACCCTGCGGAAAATAGCAAAGACATGAAACCTATGCTCAGGACATTCAGAATTCTGTCTCCAGAATTCTGAATACATGAAGCTCCAAGGCAGTTTTTAAATCATGAAATCAAAATCAATCGGCATCTGTCTGGGCGCCGCCAGCATCAAGGTCGTGGAACTGGTCGAAGACGGCGCCGCCGTTTCGGTCGCCCGGACCATCGTCCGCAACCACGAAAGCAACCCGCGCGAAGTTTTTACGGCGCTCCTGCGCGAATTCGACCTCGCGGGCCATCCCTTCGGCATGCTCACGGGCCGTAAATTCCGGGACATTATTAATACCGCCTCCATGACCGAAGCCGAAAGCCTGGAACAGGGCCTCGAATTTACAAAAAAGAATAATCCCGGCCTGCCGCGCGTTCCGGCCGTGGCCAGCCTGGGCGCGGAAAGTTTTATCGTTTACTTAATGGACAAAACCGGCGCCATCTCCACGGTCGAGACCGGCAACAAATGCGCCTCCGGCACGGGCGAGTTTTTCCTGCAGCAGATCCGGCGCATGAATATAAGCGCCGACGAAGCGGTAAGCCTGGCGCACGGCTCGGAACCGTTCCGGGTCTCGGGCCGCTGCTCGGTTTTCTGCAAGAGCGACTGCACGCACGCCCTCAACAAGGGCATCCCCATCGGCAGGGTCACGGCCGGTTTGTGCGGCATGATGGCCGACAAAATCCTCGATCTTCTGGATAAGGTCGATAAAAAAAACATCGTCGTGGTGGGCGGCGTAACACGCAACACGGTGGTCATGAACCTGCTGCGGAAAAAAATCGATAACCTTATTATTCCCGACTACGCCGACCTGTTTGAGGCGCTCGGCGCGGCATGGTACGCCCTCAAAAACAAAATCCCCTGGCAGATCGATACGCACCACCTGTTCAAGGCCGACAAAATTTCCTTCGACCTGCATCAGCCTTTACAAAACGGAAGCCATCTCGTGAGTTTTAAAGAGGCGCCCGCGGCCACGGCCGAAAGCGGCGACGAATGCGTGGTGGGGCTCGACGTAGGTTCCACCACCACCAAGGCCGTGCTCCTGCGCACGGCCGACAGCGCCGTGATCGCTTCCGTCTATCTGCGCACCAACGGCAATCCGGTGAAGGCCTCGCGCGAATGCTACTGGGAGCTGGACCGGGCCGTTTCCGTGCCGCTGAACGTGGTCGGCCTGGGCGCCACCGGCAGCGGGCGGCAGATCGCCGCATTGCACGCGTCAACCGATGCGGTCATCAACGAAATCATCGCCCACGCCACGGCCGCGGCCTTTTACGATCCCGGCGTGGACACGATCTTTGAGATCGGCGGGCAGGACGCAAAATATACGTACTTGACTAACGGCGTGCCCTCGGATTACGCCATGAACGAGGCCTGCTCCGCCGGCACCGGCTCGTTTCTGGAAGAATCGGCGCGCGAAAGCTGCGGTATTGACTACCGCGACATCCAGAAAATCGCCCTGGCAGGCGGCAAACCGCCCAATTTTAACGA
>JAQUMP010000552.1 GCA_028718065.1 Chitinivibrionales bacterium
TTTGAACCGCTCAGCGCAAAAGCGTCGATTGCGTTATAGTCAAAACCGGTAGTTACCTGCGCCCAATCGGCGCGTGAGGGCTGTTGCAGAAAAAATACAAAACATGAGCTGCCGATCAGGGCCGGGAAAATTTTTTTATTCTCGAAGATCATGCGGTTTCCCCCCTAAAAACAGAGTTTATGCGCTTATGGGCAAAAGGCTGTACTATTATTATATAATTGAAAATTCCCAAAGTCCGCTAAATCCCGATCCTTAAATTCCGCGCGAAACAGGGAATATCCTTATTCAATACTAAATATAATTCAAAATTAATTAATTCTAATATTACTTTATACCAGGTGTTTTTTCCATAACGGTCCGGCTCATTCGCATTGTATTTTTTGCAATAAACGGCTTTCTTGGGCAAAAAGGCAAGCATTATATCCATCATGATCCAGCGCAATGACCCCTGTTGGTGCGGCAGCGGGAAAAAATACAAAAAATGCCATTTAACGATCGATGCCCGCCTGCAAACGCCGGCGATAAAACGGGCCAATCCACGCTGGATAAAAACGCCCCGGGAAATCGACGGCATGCGCCGGGCCGGACGCTTTAACGGCCGGCTTATGGATTATATCCGCGCTTTCGTCGTCGCCGGCGTTTCCACCGAGCGCCTTGACCAATTGGTATATGCCTATACCCTCGATCACGGCCATAAACCGGCCTGTCTGGGATATCATGGGTATCCTAAATCCATTTGCACTTCCGTAAACAATGTCGTTTGTCACGGCATTCCCTCCGCCACGGAAATATTAAAAGAGGGCGATATCGTTAATATCGATTGCACCACGATCGTGGACGGTTTTTACGGCGACTCCTCCGAAACGTTCATGATCGGCGCCGTTGCTCCGGCCGCGCGCAATCTGGTGGGCGTTACCGCGCAGGCCTTGATCAAAGGCATTGCCGCCGCCCGGCCGGGCGCCGCGATCCAGGCCGTTGCCCAATCCATTGAGCCCTATGTGGAGTCGCAGGGTTGCTCGGTGGTGCAACAATATACGGGACACGGCATCGGAAAATCGTTCCATGAATATTTCAGCGTCTATCACCACATCGATCCGGATTTTAAGGATTTTATGCTGATGCCGGGCCTTACCTTTACCATCGAGCCCATGATAAACCAGGGCAGATTTGAAGTTGCCACCGATTCAGTTGACAAATGGACTGCCCGCACCAAGGACGGGTCGCTCTCGGCCCAGTTCGAGCATACCGTGCTTGTTACCGCCGAAGGCTGCGAGGCGCTTACGCTCACGCCGTCACAAATTGCCGCCGGAAAAATAGTCTGTCTGGAAGGGATGTAATCCATGAAAGGTCAACTGCACGCCACGGCCGCGGCCCGCTTTGAAAAAGTAATCCTGGCCGGTCTCTGCACGGCGGACACGGACGAAACCCTGTTTGAACTGGACATGCGCGAAATGCGGATGCTCTGCCGCACCGGCCGTGCGCAGGTGTTGGAAACGGTGGTGCAAAAGCGGCCCAAACCCGACGCCGGGACCTACCTGGGCGAAGGCAAACTTGCCGCGATTGCCCAGCGTTTAAAGGAGCTGGGCGGCTCGACGCTTGTTATCGACGCGCAGCTTTCGCCCGGCCAGGTGCGCAATATCGAAAAAATCGTGGAGGCCAAGGTCATCGACCGCAGCCAGTTGATTCTGGATATTTTTGCGCGCCACGCCCGCACCAACGAGGCCCGCATCCAGGTGGAACTGGCCCAGTTGCGCACGCTCTATCCGCGCTTGACACATGCGTGGTCGCATTTTTCGCAGCAGGTGGGCGGCATCGGCACCACCGGGCCGGGCGAAAAGCAGCTCGAAATCGACCGGCGGCTCATCAAGAAAAAAATCACCGACCTTACCGAGCGCCCGGAGCGCATCGACCGGCAGCGGCAGACCCAGCGCGCCAGCCGGCGCGACGAGATCAAGATCACGCTGGTGGGCTATACCAACGTGGGCAAATCGTCGCTGCTCAATGCGCTCAGCGGCTCCGATATTTACGTGGCCGATAAATTGTTCGCCACGCTCGACACGGCCACCCGGCGCTGTTTTTTGCCGGAGGTGGGGTCCGTGGTGATTTCCGACACCGTTGGTTTTTTGCGAAAATTGCCGCATCAGCTGGTGGCGTCTTTTAAAAGCACCTTGCAGGTCGTGCACGAGGCGGATTTGCTGCTGCTGGTGCTCGACGCCGCCAGCGGCGCCAACACGGAGCAATACGCAACGGTCAACGAAGTCCTGGCCGAGCTTGAGGCCCAGGACATCCCGCGGCTGGTGCTTATTAACAAGAGCGATCTTTTGACCGATCCTTTTGCCCGCAAGGAATTACAGCTTGCTTTTCCGGAAGGCCGCTTTACCTCCGCTTTTGACGCAGCGGACATGGAACGGCTTAAGCGGCACATCGCCAACGCGGTCACGACCGTTCGGGCCCAGCGCGCCGAAGCGGCCGCCCAGGCGCGCCAGGACAAAAATCCGGATTAACCCCGGGCGCGAGAACAGATTGACATGAGCGATAAATCCCCCCGCCGATTCCCCGACAACAGCCTGGTATTGTATAGGTCAAGCCTCGCGCGGGTTGTCGGCAGCGCCGATAAAATCACGATTGAGCTGGCCGATAAAAAAACCGTGCTGGTTCGCGACAAGGATATCACGCTGTTGCATCCGGGCCCTGTAGTAACGCTGGCGGAGCTTACGGAGGAGCGCGGGGAAATCGAAGAGGCCTGCGGCTTGCTCGCCGGGCAAACGGTGGGTCTGGCCGAATTGGCGGAACTTATCTACGGGCACTTTACGCCATCCAGCGCCTGGGCCGTTTGTAAACTGCTGCAGGACGGCCTGTTTTTATGCGGCGTTCCGGAAGCCATCATGGTGCGCACGCATGCGGAATATGAAAAAGAGGCGCGGAACCGCACCGTAAAAGCTGCGGAAAAGGGGGCAATCAAGGCGTTTGTAGAGCGGGTCCGCCAGGGAAAAATAGTTGAGGACGATAAA
>JAQUMP010000553.1 GCA_028718065.1 Chitinivibrionales bacterium
GTGCATATCAATGCCGCGACCGCAGGCAATCAGGCCATTGGTAAGGCGTCCGAAAAGGCCGCGGCAATTCTCTTGGATGCCATTATAAAAGAGTGGCAGAACCAGCAAAACAATGGGGCGCTTCTTTCCATAACCATCAGCAATGTGGGCACGTTTCGTGATAAAACCACGGTGTTGCAAACGCTGAGCGCTTTTGCCAATGTGACCGCCGTGCGCGAACGCAGTTGGGACGACCAGAGCAAGCTGCTCGAAGTTGACATTCAGTACAAAGGCAATGCCCAGGGTTTTTGCACCCGAATCGACGGCTATAAATTAAAATCCGGCAGCGGCAGCTTGAACGTTTCCGGCCAGAACGGCACGCGTGTCGCGCTTAAGGCGCAGGCGCTGTAGTGAGAAACGGCCATCCCCTTTTCTGGTTGCGTTCTCCGGATAGTTCCGGGATATAATATCATTTTATAAAACAGGCACAATTTCCAATGATTCCTCGCAAAATAACCCGAACCGTTTCCGTGCGGGGCGTATGCATCGGCGGGGGAGCGCCGGTTGTGGTCCAATCCATGACCAACACGCCCACCGAAAACGTCGCGGAAACGCTGGCCCAGATTGATCGCTTGACAAAAGCAGGATGCCGCATCGTGCGCCTGACCGTTCCCACGGTCGAGGCGGCGCATGCTTTTAAAAAAATCCGCGCGCAAACAAAGACGCCACTCGTGGCCGATATTCATTTTCAGTACCGGCTGGCCATCGCGGCAATCGAGGCCGGCGCCGACAAGGTGCGCATTAACCCCGGCAACATCGGGTCGACCGCTAAAATCAAGGCAGTCGTAGATGCTGCCCGCGCGGGTGGAATTCCTTTGCGGATCGGGATAAATTCGGGATCACTCGAAAAAGATATTCTGCAAAAACACGGTGCCCCGAATGCCGAGGCGCTCGTTGAAAGCGCCCAGCGCGCCATTGCCTTAATGGAATCGTTCGCTTTTGACAATTTTCTGGTTTCCATAAAAGCAAGCGATGTGCTCACCACGATCGAAGCCAGCCGCCTGCTTTCCCAAAAAAGCGACGTGGCCCAGCATATCGGCATTACCGAATCCGGCACGGTGCGCACCGGATCGATCCGCTCGGCGCTCGGCATCGGCGCGCTTCTGGCTGAGGGCATCGGCGATACGATCCGTGTTTCGCTGGCCGGAGATCCGGTCCAGGAAATATTCGTGGCCAAGGAAATTTTAAAAGCGCTCAATCTTATGGAAGGCCCTACGGTGATTGCCTGTCCCACCTGCGGTCGCACGCAAATAGACGTCGCCGATCTTGCCGGGAAAGTAGAGGCGCGCCTGGGCGACATTACCGCTTCCATAAAAATCGCCGTGATGGGTTGCATCGTTAACGGCCCCGGCGAGGCCGCCGACGCTGACATCGGTATTGCCGGCGGTAAACACGAGGGACGGATTTTTGTAAAAGGCAAAGAGGTGGCCAAAGTGCCGGAAGATAAGTTGGTGGATACGCTGTGGGAGTATGTTCGGAAAATGGTTGGGCCGGATAAATGCTAATATTAAATACAACTTTTTTTAGAAAGATGTATTTTAAGGGACCGATTGCCGGCTTAAAGGTTCAACCCTTTTTACGAAAAGGACAGTAAATCCCATGGATTTTAACATCGACCACGATCGTTTTGTAGCAAAAAACAAGAGCCTCGCCCGCGGCGACGAACTCGACCGCAAGGATTCGCTCCTCGCCCAAAAAGGGTACGACCACCTCGCGCGCGACCGCGAGGCAACCTGCTTTAACTGCAAGAAAAAAAGCAAATGCGGTGAATTCAGGGCCAAGCGCGGCGGCGGTTCCACCGGCGTGGTCTCATTCGGCGGCGATGAAAAATTCGGCTGCGATAAATTCGAGGCCGCCCCGGCGCGCGAGGCGCGTGGCATGACGCCGCACCAGATCAAGGCCCTGCTCAAGAATGTCAAGAAGGGTTATTGATAACTCGCCCTGACTTTGCCAGGGATAAAAGAAACGACGCGATTTTGGGCATTTGAATGTCCCGGTTAAAGAGCGTCGACGCACGGCTAAAGCCCTTTAAACCCATCGGCCGAATTTGTTCGGAATTCTCAACAAACCAGGCCATTGCCGCGACGAATGCCTCCTCATCGGAATAGGGAACTAAAAGGCCGCTTTCACGCTCCACAATTATTTCTGCCGCGGCGCCCCCGGAAAAAGAAACCACCGGCAAGCCGCACCCCAGAGCCTCCGCCAGACTGCGGCCAAAGGGTTCGTCTCGCGAGGCGCAACAAAAAACATCATGGGACAAAAGCATTTCCTGCGGCGTTTCGGTGTGGGGCAAAAGCATACAGCGGCCTTGCAGCCCCTCCGAAGCGATGAGTCCGGCCAATTCGGTTCGATATTTCTGCGGCCAATAAAGCGTATCGCCGACTAAGGATAAGGACAATTTTTTCCCGGGATATTTTTTAACCAACCGCCCGAAAATATTAATAAGTATGTGGCATCCTTTCCAGGGAACAATGCGGCCAAGATAAATAAATTTAATTGATTCTGTTAAGGGTTTTTTTTGGGCAACATCCCCCAGCGCGATGCCGTTATAAATGACCTGCGCATGCGCCTGCAGGCGCCGCGGGAGCCCTTGCTTTACAGCATAGGAAATAGCAAGAACACTGCCCCGGCGGCGCGGAAAGAGAAGGCGGTAGGTCCACCACGCCGTGCCGCGCGCGACGAACAATTCCCGCAGATGAAAGCAGCAGGCGCCACGGTAACCGAGCATGCACAGCAGAAAAAGAGTTATATGTGATTTAGGAACGTTGGCGTGGATGCAATCGGGCCGCATTCGGCGTAGTAAAACCTTTACGCGCAGGACAAACCGGACGAAGGAAAGCAGGCTTTTCCAGGAACGGACTGTCGAGATAAAAAGATGGTCGCGGTTTATTGTCCGCAGCGGTGAGCGCATGGCAAGCACATGGCAGGCGACGCCTGCTGCTTGCGCCCGGTCAACAAGCGGGCCCGTTAC
>JAQUMP010000554.1 GCA_028718065.1 Chitinivibrionales bacterium
GATATTCTGACCGTGGAAGCGTCCGCCGCCACCAAAATCCTGTGCAGCGACCCGGCGGTCCCCACGGACAGCCGCAATATCTGCTGGAAAGCAATTGACATTTTAAGAAAGCGATTCGCCCTTGCCAGTTCGGCGGCGATTACCATTCAAAAAAATATTCCGGTCATGGGAGGGCTGGCCGGCGGCAGCGCGAATGCCGCAACGGCCCTGCTTATGCTCAACCGGCTCTGGCAATTGCATTGTACGCGGCCGCAACTCATGGAACTCGGCCGGGAGCTCGGCATGGACGTTCCCTATTATTTTATCGGCAATACCGCCTTCGACAGCGAGACGACCGGCCGCCTGGAGGCGCTGAGCGCACCCTGCGAGTTGGCGTTTATTCTGGTAGTGCCTTCATTCGGGGTGCCGACAAAAGAGGCATACCGGGAAATCGATTATGCAAAAACGGGGAAACAGACGATAAAAACTAATGCTTTACAACAAGCACTGTCGCTGGGCGATTACACGGCCATTGCCCGAAATTGCCACAATGATTTTGAATTTTCGGTTTTTGCCAAACATCCGGAGCTTGCAACCATAAAAAACGATCTGCTGCGCGCGGGCTGCGACGCGGCGTTTCTTTCGGGATCGGGATCGACCATGGCCGGACTTGCCCAAAGTAAAGAAGCCGCCATGGCCATTGCCGCGCGTCTGCCGTACAAAACCATCGTCACCGCAACGCATTGCGCGGAAATTACGCTTTAATCAACGAAATTCGAGGAGCCTGTTATTGGCCCAGAAGGGCATAAAGGGCTGTAACGGATCGGCGTTGGGCTGCCGGGCAAAACTAAAGCGAAAGAGGAGGTTGTCTTTGGGCTGCCACAGGAGCGAGGCCTCCAGCGGCATGGCGGAAAAATATTGCGCCGACGAAAGGTTGGCGCCGTTTAAGTTTGCGGCCGAATTTGCGGTGGAAAAAATCGGCAGGCCGAAATTAAGGTTCAAGGTGACCGGTTGGACGAACTTGTATTGCATCATGGTGCCGTAAATGCTTTGTGATTTTAGGCTCGATCCGGAGGAAGAGGCCATGCCGAAACTCAGCGAATTATGGATCGAAAATCGTGATGGATCCAGAAGGCCCGCATTTACGGCCCCCGCTGCCTGATCGAAGGCTTTTGCATCCTGGGCGTAAATCGGACCGCTCATAACAACCATTATGCCGATTACCACGTACGAAATAAGCTTCATAATAAATCCCGGTTACTTTTTATTCCCTTACTACAAATAATATACGTTTTTGCGAGCAATATATTATAACCGTCCGCCGTCGAAACGTCAAACACCTCCCAGGCGGCCGGATTTAAGCGTCTGCGGGCTTGTCCGCCAGCGGCAGGACAATCTCCGCGGTCAGGCCGGGAGAATAGGGCTGGTTGTTGAAAATGGCAATGGTGCCCCCGTGGATTTCCACGATATTTTTAACGATACTCAGGCCCAAACCGGTACCGCCTTTACGAGTGGTATAAAACGGCTCAAAAACTTTTCCCAGCAGATCGGGGTCGATGCCGGTCCCCAGGTCCTTGATTTTAATGCTGACCTGCAAGACAGACCAGGGTGCGATTTCGATGACCACCGGGCTTCCGGCAGGGCTGTGCTCGCAGGCGTTTTCCAGGAGTTTGATGATTACCTGCTGGATCTTGACACTATGCGCTTTTATGAAGTAGCGCTCCGGCGCAAGGTCCCCTGAAACCTGGATCCGGTGCGCGGAACATTTGGCCGAATGCTGCCAGGAGTCCTTTGCCGATGCGATAATGGCGCCGAGCGGCTGGACCAGAAATTCGGATTCGTGCAGGGGCTTTCCCAGGTCGAGCAGATCGCGCATGAGTGCGGAAAGGCGGTTGACCTGATTGCGGATATGGGCGAGGTACGGCAGGTATTCCGGATTTTGGCCCATGTCCTGGAACAGCGCCTCGTTAATGGCCAGAATGGCATTCAGCGGATTGCGGACTTCGTGCGCGACGCCCGAGGCGATTCTGCCGAGCAGGTTCATTTCGCGCGAGGAGGCGAGCTGGCGTTCCATGACTAAGCGGTCGATTTCGTGCACAACGTAGCGGCAGAAAATCTCGATGACCTGCATTTCGTAATTGGTATAGTTTCTCTCCCGTACGTCCATGATGTAAACCATGCCGAGCATATCGCCGTTTTTATTAAGCATGGGGACGCCCAGAAACGATTTATAGGGGAACCGGTTATCGCCGAATTCGGCGGGGAAGCGCGCCGCGAGATCGCCTGAAAACTGGCAATTGGCCTTCTCACGCAAAACGATCCCGCCCGGATGGTGCGAAAAGGGCCAGGGGCACTGGTGCTTAAAACGGCCGTCGGCAAATTGGGAAAACAGGGCGTAGCGGTTTTTTTCGACCTGGCCGATGGCGGCGAAAGGGACTTCCAGGATATGGGCGATGGTCACGACGATCTGGTCGAAGGTGGCCTCCAGGTTTTCCGCGAAGGCGGTCTCGATGGCGTAAATGGACTCCAGCACCTGTTGACGCCGGGCAAGCTCCTCCGCCGTGCGTTTACTTTCGGTTACATCGCGCGCCGCGGCAAACACGCCCTGGATTTCGTCGTTTTCGTTTTTAAACACGGTGGCGTTGTAGAGAACGTCGATGGTGCGCCCGGAAACATGGCGGATGCTCAGGGAATAATCGCGCAGGAGCCCGTCTTGAAGGACCTGGCGATAGGCCCGGCCGGCCTTGTCGGGGTCCGTAAAGTATGAGGAAAAATCGCTGCCGATCAATTGGTCGCGGGGCAGCCCCACCGCCAGTTCCGTGGCCCGGTTTACATCCGTGATTTTGCCTTCGAGATTGATGGTAACCAGCGGGTCGAGCGAAACCTCGATCAGGGTGCGCGCATAGCTTTGGGCTTTTTCGCGGATGGCGATTTCCTTCTGGAGAAGGAGGTTGGTCTGGTCTAATGTGGCGGTGCGCTGCAGGACGCGCTGCTCCAGCAGCAGGTTCGCATTG
>JAQUMP010000555.1 GCA_028718065.1 Chitinivibrionales bacterium
TGGCCGAAAAGAAAACGCCGGGGCTCATGCTGGAATACGCGAATTTTCTGGTTGAATCCGATAACCCCGGGAGGGCGGCGCCATTCTACGATCAAGTCATAAGCCTTAATAAAGAGGCCTTAAAGCAGGACAGCGCCGGTAATACCATGTTGCTGAATAACCTTGCCTGGTCGCTCATGCAGTCCGCCTCCTTTTCGCAGGAAAAAGTTATATCTATTGTCAAGGAAGCCTACGCCCTGTCGCCGAAGAACCTGCACGTGCTGGATACCTACGCCGAGGTCCTGAATAAAACCGGAAACTATAAAGAGTGCATAAAACTGCTCGACGGCAACACCGCGGCCGGCAATGAACCGCGGCTGCTGTTTCATCTGGGGTCCGCGCTGGAGAAAAACAGGGAAATCAACAAGGCCGTCCGTTACTACCGGGATGTCCTGCGGCTTATGGATTCCACCAGGGTTTTGCCGTTTACCGAAAGTAAAGAGAACGTCCGGGGCCGGATCGAAACGTTGACATCCTCAAAATCATAAAAGCGACCATGAGGGCACCTCTATTTATTCATTTTTTACTATGCCCGGCTGCAAAAGGCATTGCCTTCGTTGCTTTTTATCGCCATATCTCCACGGATATGCCTCAAAAAAGCGCCTTGGCACTGCGCTTTTTCGCTCGGGCTCGTTACAAAACTGAATAAATAGAGGTGCCCATGGGTTCCATCATACTCCAATCGGTTGTTTTTTTCTTTCTTTCGGCCCTGTTGGTTTTTGATTTTATCTGGGTGCTGCTCAAGACGCCGCTTGTTTATTTTTTTAAAGACAAACCCGGCGTGCGCAAGATCCACCAGCGCACGATCCCGCGCGCGGGCGGCCTGTGCATTGCGGGCTCGTTTTTGCTCGTGCTCTGCCTCTGGAATTACTGCGCCCCCGAAAATTTGCCCCATCTTTCGCCGTCGCTGTACGAATTGTGCCTGTTTGTTACCCTGTGCATCGTTGCGGTCGGTTTTTTCGACGATACCGTTTCGTTCATTATTGTCAACAAAGCCAAATTTCTTCTGGAGATTTTTATTGCCGCGGAGATCGTTTTTTTCTTCAAGATCCAGTTCCCCGAAGTAAACCTTTTTGGGTTTACCATAACGAATAAAGCGCTCCTGGCCGGCATGTCCATTTTCTGGATCGTCGCGGTTGCCAACGCCATGAACATCATCGACGGCATCGACGGCCTTGCCGGAATGGTGGCCCTGATCGCTTTTAGCACCGTGGGCATCCTCATGGTCCAGGCCCATGCGGCCGGACTCGTCATCATTTGTATTTTTCTTTGCGGAGGGATCGTCGGGTTTTTGTTTCATAATGTTTCCCCGGCCCGGGTCTTTCTGGGCGATACCGGGTCTCTGTTTTTAGGCATGCTGCTGGCCCTGCTGCTTATATTGCTGGTTTCTTCGTCACCGATAAAATTTTCCGTGAGTACCGCGCTCCTTATCGCCGGGTTTCCCCTGCTCGACGTTTCCGTCGCCATGGGCAGGCGCGCGGTCAGGTCGCGCCTGGCCGGCCGGGGGTGGTTGCAAAGTCTGCGGGCCATGAGCGTGGCCGACAGCGAACACATTCACCACCGTCTTGTGTACCGGGGATTAAACCACACGCAGGCCACGCTTATTATTTCGATTTTGTATACTTCCATGTGCGCCACGGCGGTACTGATTTATTTTTATTCCGAGTCTAAATATTATTTGGTGAGCTACATGGGCGTCGTGGTTGTCTGCTTTTTATACGAGCTCAATTTTTTTGACCGTTTCCTGGGCTTTGCCCGCCGGCGCCTCCATCGAAAAAACAGGTTTCGCCTCTACCGCATTGGAGTCGTGGACGCCGATTCGGTGCTGCACCACGCCTTGATTAATTACCGGCAACGCATATTCTCGATTGAATTTATCAGCAGGCAGGAAATAGAAACCGGCCCCTTGCACCCTCGGGAGCCGTTGCAACCGGTCATAAATGTCGACCAGCAATTTCTTATGTCAACCGATTGGGGCGGTGATACGCGTCAATTTTCCAAACCGGCCTTTGTATCGCACGACAGCGCCGGAATAATGGGCGCGGTCGCCGACGGCGGCGCCATGTACCGTGATTTTACGGCGGAGGGGACGGCCATGGCTTATTCCGTGCTCCTCATAAACTGCCGTAAAGGCGAAGAGAACGATCAAAAACTGGCGCTCGGCCGGCGCCTGCTTAACGAAAAGTCGTACACGATCATAATCGCGACGGAGGACGTGCCGGAGGGCGCCTTTGCAAAGGGCAGTTCCCAGCGCCAGATTTTCTTTTTAAAGAAGCCTTTTTATGTCCCCGTTCTTTTCAGCGATCTCTATCGCTTGACGGAGCGATCCATCGACACCGGGGAATTAGTAACTATTGTCAAGGACCTTGAGGTACTCAGGACTTTTAAAGGATAACGCACAGCATGCGATTTGCCGACCACAACCGGCCGCGGTTATTGATTATATCCAAAGAACCGCTTCTCCGCAACGACCTTATAATCCTGCTTTCCGGATGCGGCTATTTTGTCGATTTCGTCGAGACCAGGTCGGAGGGCATTGTTAAATTCAGGCATTTTAAGCACGCCGTGGTCATTATGGACGTTCATGCCCTGCCCAAATACCCCCAGCGCATGCTGCGGCTTTTTCGCGTTTACAAAAAGAACCCCATTATCCTTATCGCCGCGCACGGCGACGAAGCCGAACGGGTCTATCCGTTCATGCGGCTCGGCATTTTCGACGTGGTCGCGCTGCCCCTGCAGGTGGACCACCTCTATTATGTGCTGCGGCGCCTGGTCGACCACAGCCGCCTCATGGCGCACAATGAGTTCGTGCGGATGTATCTGGTGCTGGTCCTTATTACCATGCCCGTCTGGTGGGTTGCGATCTGGTATTTTGCCCGTCATTTTATTTATCACCCATGAACATATTGACTTTTGATATAGAAGAGTGGTTTCATATCCTCGATAC
>JAQUMP010000556.1 GCA_028718065.1 Chitinivibrionales bacterium
GGTCCATAAAATTTATCTGGCCTGCGCCAACCACGATCATGGCACCAAAGTAAAGAAATACTGCACCGTGGGCTGCACGGCGTGCACGCTCTGCGTCGGTGCGTCACCCGCCGGCGCCATTGCCATGCAGGACAATCTGCCGGTGCTTGATTACGGCCGCCAGGAAAATTTCGTGGTCGCCGCCCACAAATGCCCTTCAAACTGTTTTGTGGACCTGGTGCGCGCACGCCCAAAAGTAAACATCGACGTTAAATGCAACGGCTGCGGCGTCTGCCTTTCGATCTGCCCCGTGGGCGCCATTGGCGGGCAAAAAGGCCAGCGCCACGTCGTTGATAAAGAGCGCTGCATCGGCTGCGGGGTCTGCCTGAATGTCTGCGCGCCGCGCGCCATTGCGCTATGGGGCGGCCTGGTTTACAGCAACGCGCAACAGCCGCGATGAAAACGGTTTATACCACCACGCTCACGGGAGAGGCCCTGCGGCGCGGAATCGCCGTGGAGGTCATCGACCCGGCCACGCCGATCTTTACTTTAAAGCATGGGTCAAGGGAAGTCCGCTGTTATAATTCGCTCACCGATCGCGTCGGCGCGGTCTCGTTTTATCTTGCCGATAATAAGCATTGCGCCAATAAATTCCTCTCGCACCACGGTTTTTCCGTGCCGCGGCAGATATGCTTTACAACCGTTAGTGCCGCGCGGGATTTTCTGCGTAAAATCGGCTGCATCGTGGTAAAGCCGTGCGCGCAGTGGGGCGGACGCGGCGTCTCGGTGGCCGTGCGCACGACCGCTGAATTAAACGGCGCGCTGCGGCGCGCGCGCAAATTCGGCGAAACGGTTCTGCTGGAAGAGTGCGTACGCGGGAGCGATCTCCGCGTCATCGTTGTTGACGGACGCGCTATCGCCGCGATAAAACGCACCCCGGCGCAGATTTGCGGCAACGGACAGGATACCATCAAAAAACTTGTTGCGGCCCGCAACCGCGCGGCGGCCAAAACAGACCCCAGCAATAAAATCCCCGTAGACAGCGAAACGCGCCGGACCCTAAGGGACGCCGGGCTTGACTGGGGCTCGATTCCGCCCGCGGGCCGGGCCGTAGCGGTGCGGCGCACGACCAACTATCATACCGGCGGCACAGTGGAAGACATCAGCGATAACATCCCCCCGGCCCTCGCGGCGATCGCCCAAAAAGTCGCCGGCCTTTTTAAAATAGGACTTATGGGAATAGATTTTCTGGTGGATGAACATAGCGGAAAACAGTGGATCATCGAGGCCAGCCCGGACTTGGCCATCTCCCCGCCCGAAGGCGGGCGCGTGGCAAAATATTTTTTGGATTATTTGTTTCCGGAGACAAAAAAATAACGGCTTGCGCACCATTATGCCTGCTTAGGCCTCCCCGTGAAATAACAAAAAAATCCATCATTGTGCAGAATATGTTACAAATTCAGCAACATAGTTGCCGAATTTGTAATCATAATATATTATTAGAGTATGCAGGAATTTAAACGAAAATTGGATTTTAAGGACGAAGCGGCGAAAAAATCGTTTTTTTTGTTCGGCCCCCGGCAAACCGGCAAAACCTTTTTATTAAACCACTTGTTTCCGCAATCGCTTTGTTACAATCTTTTGCATGCGGACGTTTTTTTAGGGTTGAGTCTTCGACCGGAAACCATCAGGGAGCGGGTTGCCGCCGGGGGGATAAAGGGGCCGGTTATTATCGACGAAATCCAAAAGATGCCGGTATTGCTTGACGAAGTGCATGCGATGATAGAGTCGACCGGTGCCACCTTTGTCCTGACCGGGAGCAGCGGCAGAAAATTGCGGCGCGGCGGGGCGAATTTGCTTGGCGGCCGCGCCCGGACGCGGCACTTGTTCCCGCTGGTGTTCCCGGAAATTCCCCAGTATGATTTTCTCCGGATCATTAATTTCGGCTCTATTCCATCCATATACACCTCGGACGATCCTGCCGAAGATTTAACCTCGTATTGCGGGAATTACCTTAAAGAAGAAATCGCCGCCGAAGGCCTGGTACGCAAAATCGAAAGTTTTTCGCGTTTTCTTCAGTTGGCGGCATTGACAAATGGTGAACTGCTTAATTTTACCTCCATCGCCTCCGACGCCGGAGTTCCGCCGCGGACCGTCCGGGAATTCTTTTCGATCCTCGAAGACACTCTCATCGGGGCCATGCTGCCGCCATTTTCCCATTCAGGAAAACGAAAGGCGGTCTCAACCGCAAAGTTTTACTTTTTCGACGTTGGCGTCGCAAATTGTCTGGCAGGGCGTTCGGCGATAAAACCAAAGACGGAGCTCTTCGGCAAAGCGCTGGAGCATCTTGTTTTTACCGAGCTGCGGGCTTATCTCAGCTATGCCAAGGACCGCCGCGAGCTCTCATTCTGGCGCGATAGGTTCGGTCATGAGGTAGATTTCATTGTCGGCGACAGCATGGCCATCGAAGTAAAAGCCGCTGCGTTAGTGAGCGAAAAGCACTTGGGAAATTTAAAAATGCTGTCTGAAGAAATCCCCTTCAAGCACCGGATCATTGTTTCCATGGATTCGCACCCGCGGAAAATCGGAAACATCCGCATTTTACCGTTGCGGCATTTCCTCGAATCACTCTGGGGAGGGGAATTGCAGGATTAAAAAGGCGCTCAGCGATCTTTACCGGCCGGCTATCGCCGTCACTCCGCGCTTAATTCCACCACGACGCTTTCGTACTCGTTTTTAAAATCCAGTACAATCCCCTGTTCGATAAGTTCCGCTCCGCGGATGGTTTTGCCGCTCTCGCCGAACGGGGATTTTTTTGCCGGAAGGCAATTTATCTCGCGCGCTAAATAATCATTTTCCGGATTTATGCCTTTTAATTTTATCGGCGGATAATAATCGCCCAGATGACGGTGCAGCAGAAAACAAAAAAATAGCGCCCGTGATTGGTCCGGGGCGACATACAACAGCGAACAATAATTCTTTTCGTAGGGAGAAACCAAACG
>JAQUMP010000557.1 GCA_028718065.1 Chitinivibrionales bacterium
TTCGTAGTTGCGGGCATTAAAAGTGCGCAGTGCGCTCTGGTAAAGCTCATATTCCGGCGTCGCATTAAAGACCCCGTTGGCCGCGGAAGGCGAAAAGGTTGAGGCTTGAGCTCCCTTTTTGGCCGCCGCCGGCCGCACGCTCGCCGTGGTCTGCAAAGCCTTGATCTGTTCCTGCTGGTCTTTAAACGCCTCCACCAGCAGCGTGAGACGGTTTTCCAGCTCCTCGATCTTGGCAATGGAAACGCTGGAAACATCATCGGAAAGCGAAATTAACTTGTTGTCAACCTCGGTGTTTTTCGTGGTCAACATCTGCACGTCGAGCTTGGCTTCCTGCGCAAGCTTAAGGGCCTCGTCGGAATTTTCCTTTACCTGCACCACATCGATTTCCGGCAGCAACGACTCGCTTTTTTTCGCCAGGCGCTGGGAGGCGGGACCGGCGCAGCCGCAGCACAGCAAACATCCGGTGAGCGTTAGAACAACAAGCAGAATAATCGGTTTCATTTTTAAGTTCTCCTGGTGTCAATAAATTTTTTATGCGCAGGCCCGCTAAGGCCTGCGCCACTATAAGTATATAGCAATAAAAAAAATCCGTCAAGCCGTGCAAAGATAAAAACAATTATATTATCAGGCCGGACCGTTTACTTATTATAATTATCGACCGTGGGTCGGAATTTCTTGAGAGTGATTTAAAAAATGCAGGCCTCGACTCCCAGCTTAAAACGCTCCATAACCATTGCTTCGCTCATCATGATGACCTCGGTGCTTCTCAGCCGCGTCATGGGGCTGGTGCGCGAACAGGTTCTGGCCCATTTTTTCGGCACCTCCGTTTCCTACGATGCCTATGTGACCTCGTTTCTGCTGCCGGAATTCATCAATCATCTTTTGGCCGGCGGTTTTCTGGCAATCACCTTTATTCCGATTTTTCAACATTATTACCTCAAAAACGAGCACCAGCGCGCCTGGGAAGTTTTTTCAAATCTTTTAACGATCGGCACCGCGGTTATGGCGGTCCTGATCGCCCTCTCGCTTGCAGCCGCGCAGCCTATAATCAATCATCTTACGGCGGACCCGGTCAAGCGCGCGCTCACGCTTTCCATGACCTATATCATTTTGCCCGCCCAGGTCTTTTTTTACTGGGGCGCGTTTTTAATCGCCGTGCAGTATGCCCGCGGCCGTTTTTTTTTGCCCGCGCTGCTGCCGCTTTTTTACAATGCGGGAATTATCGGGTGCGGCATTGTATTACAACGCAGTTGCGGCATTAAGGGATTTGCCTGGGGCGTGGTGGCGGGCGCGTTTCTGGGAAATGTGGCCGTGCAGCTTCCCGGCGCCCTGCGCATGGGCCTGCGCTATCGCCCGCGCTTCGACCTGCGCGATCCGGATGTAAAGCACTATGTTTTTCTGACCGTGCCGCTGATCTTCGGCCTGGGCATGAGTTTTAGCAATGAAATTTTTTTCCGGATTTTCGGGTCCATGCTCGGCACCGGCGTCACCGCGATTTTAAATTATCCCCTGCGCACCATGATGATCCTGGTGGCCGTGTTCGGCCAGGCTTCGGGCGTGGCCTCGTATCCTTTTTTGTCAAGGATGGCGGTCGAAACCCGATACGCGGACATGAACCGCCTGCTCAACACTATCCTCATTAAAATGGGAGCGATCCTTATTCCGGTAAGCATGGTTATGATGGCGCTTGCGCGCCCGATCCTGGCGCTGCTGTTCCAGCATGGCTCTTTTAAGGCCGCGGCCACGGCCGCGGCCGCGCCGGTCTTAGTCATGTATCTTGTCGGCGCCTATGCTTTTGCGGCCAACGCCCTCATCGTCCGTAATTTTTACGCCTGCCGCAATACGTTGTTCCCTATGCTTGTGTCAACCATCGCGGCGATTTGCGTGATTCCGCTTTACTGGCTGGGCGGTAAATGGTACGGCGCCCGGGGTATTGCCCTGACTTCGTCGCTGTTTATGATTGCGCAAACCATTGTGCTGTACGGCAGTTGGAGCGCGCGCCATGCCAATGTGGCAGGATTAATAAACGTGGTCAAAAAAATTGCGTTGACTATTGCCGTTTCCCTGCCGGGAGCGGCGGTGTGCTGCGAAATCCAAAAATGGGTTCCGGTTTACGGCAATCATCTGCCCGTTCTTTACGCCCCGGCGCTCGTTATCTTTGCCGCCGGCATTCCGGCGATGATTACTACGGTTTTTTTGCTGCAGGCCGCAAAAATCATGCGGCTGGGCGATTGGATCAGGATTTTTAAAAAATGAACAATTCCCGAGGACTTTTGAGTTGCCGGAGCAAAACATTTTAATTTGGCACGTGCCTTTTGGTAAATGTATATTATTATTGATAGGGAAAACAGGCACATCTTTTTCGTTTAACGATCGGGGAGGTTTTAGATGAACATTTATGTGGGAAATCTGCCTTTCAAGGCAACGGATGAAGAGATCAAGCAGTTGTTCGAGGCTCACGGAACGGTTGCATCCGCGGTAATTATCAAGGACAAATTCAGCCAGGCTTCCAAAGGCTTCGGCTTTGTTGATATGCCGGACGCCGCGCAGGCCCAGACTGCCATTGCCGCTCTGAACGGAAAAGATTTTAACGGTCGTCCCTTGCGCGTTAACGAAGCGCGGCCCAAGGAAGATCGCGCTCCCCGCACCGGCGGTCATAGCCACGAAGGCGGCATGTAATCCAATAGTTCTTTTGTTGTAAGGTATCGCAAAGGCCGCTCCTATTCCGGGGCGGCTTTTTTTTTACGTTGCGAGGTTATTTTTCCGACGCTCCGTTTACCGGCCGCGCAGGCGGCGCGCAGCCCGGTGGCCCCTATCCAACCCCGGCAGGCATGACAGCGGACATCCGAACACCACTGGCAGAAATTACAATCGGGACAAGGATGTTTTTTTTTTCATGACAAACAGGAATATATATTAAAAAGATATGGCCGACGATGATTTGTTGAGGGTTAAAAGCATATTCGACG
>JAQUMP010000558.1 GCA_028718065.1 Chitinivibrionales bacterium
ACTCTTTCCGGACCTTCTTCGGGAGGTAACGATAAATCCGCCTTAATGAACGGGCTCCAAGTGCGGGAATTGCCGGCCACCGGTATTATCGTCAAGAACACAAACACAATGCCGCTCGTCAATAGTAATTTTCAAAGAGCGACGATCTACGATATCCGCGGCAGGGTTGTCGGAATTTCTCAAAATGGAAAGCTGGCCCAAAGCGCGCGCGCGGGAATTTACCTTTTAAAATCGGCTGCGGTGTCGGAGAAAATAGTTAAGCAGTAACGTGTCGCGTGGGTCCATTCTATAATGAGGAGGTTTCTTTATGGTTTTCTCCAAGTGGATTTCAAGAAGATTCCTGAATATGACCGCATGCGTTGTTGCCGGTCTCTTTCTAAACGTTTTGCCGGCCGCTGCCGCCGTTGTTTCCTGGAGCGCTGCAAAGAATATCACCGGCGACACCAATATCAGTACGATTGGGACAAAAGTGTATGCCTACTTCTGGCTCGGCCTTGGGGACCAGAAAAACACGGATACCGTGAACGGCGTAGCTTTCACCGGAACAGGAAGCGTCTCGACGGTCGGCGCCACATCCGACATTGTTCTTACAAAAGGTCCTTCTCCATTCTTTTTAGTTTGTGATCTTCCTCCCGACAATTTATCCGGCGGCACCCCTCTTTCCGCATCGTACAAGCATTTAGTCGGCGGCGCGGCCTACTCTGATTATGATGGCGATTATTTTACCGTTAAGCTCAATAACCTGACAAGCGGCAAAACCTACCAGGTAGAGCTTTGGTCAAGTTACAGTCAAGGCGATCAGGCCAGCACAAAGGTCAGCGATTCGACGGGAAACTCGGTCACCTTGAAACATAGCATTACCTCGGGCTATGGCAGTCCCGGTCAATATGCCATAGGTACATTTACAGCGGGCGGAACCTCCTTGACCCTTAAGCTTTCCGGGGTTGGTCCGTTTGTCCCTGACAAAGGGGCCATGCTCAATGCGATCCAGGTGCGAGACGTCACCGGTCTTGTCGGCGTCATCGTGTCTAAAAGAAATGGATTGACTACCGCTAATAATTTACAAACATCTAAAATCTACGATATCCGCGGCAGGGTTGTCGGAATTTCTCAAAATGGAAAGCTGGCCCAAAGCGCGCGCGCGGGAATTTACATTTTAAAATCGGCCGATGCAACCGGAAAAATAGTAAAGCACTGCGTTACACGGTAAATCGATAAGAGATATCCCGGCAATGGATTTTACATTAAATTATCTCACGGGTGTGGATCAGCTAAAAATGAAAAAGGAGGATACGGTGAAAAATTTGATATTAAGCGGTTTGATGGTATTGGCCGTTACTTTGAACCTGTGGGCTGTCGACGGCATTGCCGTAACGGTGCGAAATCCGGCCCAGACGTGGAGCGGTGATAATTTTAAGGGAGATATTTACCGTATCGATATCAAGAATAGCGATACCGTTAAATCAACCAAGCTTGTCTCGGCGCCGGCGTCCCATCCGCATATCTCTCCGAACGGTAAACGTGTCGCTTTTTTCCAGACCGATAATAGTGGCGCTTGGTTCGTTTGCGTTACCAGTATCGATGGCGGAACAATTACAAAATTGTGCCCGGCCCATCCCTATAGTACACTGGATTTTCCCGCTAATGATTGGATATATTGGGCCAATGGGTCGGGGGGAGATGTCTCTGTACGAATGAATCCCGGTGACAAAGATTCATGCGAGTATATATACCGGGTCAATGCCAATGGCGGGGCGCGCGAGTTTGTGGTACGCTTGCTGGGTTCCCCCTACGGTGGCGCCCCCACTGCCGTTTCGACGGGTGGGGAGGACCTTGTTGTCGATACCGGACTTACGCGACTCTGTTTCCACCCTTACTATGGCGGCGCCAGCGGAGGCTATACCATATATTTCTTATCATGGGGAGATGGTGTTTGGCGCAAGGGTTATACGCGCGACGGTTGCGGAGGAGGCATGTCGTTTGACGGCCATTATCTTCTTCTTGGACAACAGAGCCATGCCGACTACGATATTATAAATATTAACTTTCCCGGCGGCATTACAGATACTAACTACGCTTGCTGCGTCCAGGCAGTACCGGGATCTATCGTAAAAAAGGATGTTCATTGCGGCGAGCAACATTGGTATTATAGTTGCGGCGGCGCTACCAACAACGCCGATTGGATCTGCAGGTGTCTTCCATCCGTGGCAGCGTATAATTATCAAAACGGCCAATGCTTGTTTAATTGGGTCACGCTGGAACATGTCCATACCGGAGAGGGTGATGGAGGCGATTTCTGGGTTGGAACGGCATCGCAGAGTACGACGATGGTCTTAAACCCTGCCACGGTTAGTTTTGCAGCCGAGAAAGGCGGGGCGTCTCCGGCAGCGCAAACGGTCCAGATCGCCAATAGCGGAAGCGGGGCCCTTAACACCGTAACCATTGACAGCATCCACTATGCAAACGGCGCAGGCTGGCTTACCGTTGGCGTCGGCGGCACGGGGAACGCCCAGACGCTCACCAACACGGTTACGCTTGGCTCGCTCGCTATCGGGACTTATTCGGCGACGGTTAATGTATCCTGCGCGAATTCTCAACCGAAAACCGCCCTTTATTCCGTCGTTTTGCAGGTGACCGATCCTACCTTGACATTGGCAAATGTAACCGTCACGCCGGCGAAATGCACGACCAGCACATGGACGACCATACCTTTTACCGCCGTTGCCACTGCCAACACCGGGGCTGTTGTACCGCCCGCATTCAAGTGGAGCGTATCCGGCGGCCAGTTCATAGATTCCGCGAGCGGGTTATTTTCCGCAGGGTCCGCGCCCGGCGGACCCTATACCGTCACGGCAAGTGCGACCTATAAGGGCGTAACAAAAAGCTCGACGGCAACGGTACTCCTTTACAGACCGGTTACCATTACCGCGCCCCTGCAGGGAGCAACGTATAAAATAGGAGATACAC
>JAQUMP010000559.1 GCA_028718065.1 Chitinivibrionales bacterium
CGCCCGCAAATGTTACGCGAATATTTTAGACCAGATCCGGCAACAGGTGGATCCCAGCCAGTTAACCCTGTCCGGGCTGGGCGTCTGCGGTTCCGGCCGTCAGATTGCCGGCCTGCATGCCTTAACAGACGGGGTTATCAATGAGATTATTGCCCATGCAGCGGCCGCCGTGTATTTCGATCCGGATGTCGACACCATTTTTGAAATCGGCGGGCAGGATGCCAAGTACACCCATATCACCAACGGGGTACCTTCCGACTATGCCATGAACGAAGCCTGCTCGGCCGGCACCGGCTCGTTTCTGGAAGAATCGGCGCGCGAAAGCTGCGGTATTGACTACCGCGACATCCAGAAAATCGCCCTGGCAGGCGGCAAACCGCCCAATTTTAACGACCAGTGCGCGGCCTTTATAAGCTCCGACATTAAGACCGCCACCAACGAGGGTATTGACAAAGAAGATATCGTGGCCGGGCTGGTCTATTCCATCGGCATGAATTATGTCAACCGCGTCAAGGGCCAGCGCGGCGTGGGCAAAAAAATATTCATGCAGGGCGGCGTTTGCTACAACAAGGCCGTGCCGCTGGCCATGGCCAACCTGGTGGGCAAGGAAATCGTGGTGCCGCCCGACCCCGGGCTTATGGGCGCCTTCGGCGTTGCTTTGGAGGTAAAAAACCGCATCGAGCGCGGCCTGTATCCTAAAAAGGCGTTCGACTTGAAGGCCCTTGCCGGCCGGGAAATCGAATACGGCAAAAATTTTATCTGCCCGGGAGGAACGGAAAAATGCGACCGCGGCTGCGAAATCAATATGCTGATCGTGGAGGGCAAAAAAATTCCGTTCGGCGGGGCCTGCAATAAATATTACAACCAGGTCCATCATATCGGCTACAATGCCGCCAAGTACGATTATGTCAAGATACGCGAAGATCTTGTTTTTAACGTTTTTGCCGGAAAACCAATCAATGCCCAAGGTCCGCGCATCGGCATAAACCGGTCGTTTTTAACCAACATGCTCTATCCCCTGTTTTCGCATTTTTTTTCGGAGCTTGGCGCCACAGTGGTATTGTCGGACAACGTAGACCCGGAAGGCATCAAGCACAAGCGCACCACCCTCTGTTATCCCGGCGAGATCTCGCACGGCTGCTATTACAATCTCATAAAAAAGAACGTCGATTATATTTTTCTGCCTAAAATCATAGAACTGTACGTGGAAAACGCCCAGAGCCGTAAGCGCGAGCACCAGAGCACCTGTTTACTTCTGCAAAGCGAACCCTATTGTTTAAAAAGCGCCTTTAAGAACGTGGCCGCCCCTGCGCGCCTGCTTTCGCCCACGATCGATTTTGCGCAAGGATGGGACGCCCAGAAAGAGGTTTTTACCGGCATCGCCGCCGCCATCGGAAAATCCGGCGATCGGGCCGAAACGGCATACGGCGAAGCCGTTTCCCGGCAACGCGATTTTTTTAAAAAACTCAAGGAGATCGGCGCGGGCGTGCTCGAAGAGCTTGCCAAAAATCCGGCACGCTCGGCCGTGGTGCTTTTCGGCCGGCCCTATAACGCCTTCGCCAAGGAGGCCAACCTGGGCATCCCCGCCAAATTCGCTTCGCGCGGGGTCACGGTGATTCCCTGGGATTTCCTGCCGCTGGAAGGCGAAGCCTGCACGGTTGACATGTGCTGGGCGCTGGGCCAGAATTTAATGAAGGCCGCGGCTTATGTGGAAAAACATCCGCAGTTGTTCGGCGCCTTTATCACCAATTTCAGTTGCGGCCCGGATTCGTTTCTGGTGGGATATTTCCGCGACATCATGAAAACCAAACCCTCGCTCACGCTCGAACTGGACAGCCACACCGCCGACGCGGGCGTTAATACCCGCATCGAGGCGTTTCTTGACATTGTCGACAAATACCGCGGCATGCAAAAGTCGCCGCCGCCGGAGTCCGATTTCCGGCCCTCCTCCGTTACCTTTGAAAACAATAAGCCGTTTTTTATTTCGTCGACGCTTGAGAAAAAAAGCCTCTACGATAAAAAAGTCCACCTGCTTTTTCCGTCCATGGGGCGCCTGTACAGCGAACTTTTGTCGGCCGTTTTCGCCGGGAGCGGCATCCGCGCCACGGCGCTGCCGGTGTATGATTTTGAGGCGCTCAAGCTCGGCCGCGGCAATGCCTCGTGTAAAGAGTGTCTGCCGCTCCTGCTCACCACCGGCGGATTGCTGGAATATTTGCGCAAGCGCACCGACGCGGACGAATACCTGGTCTATTTTATGCCCACCACCCCCGGCAATTGCCGCTTTACCCAATACAGCGTTTTTTTAAACAATCTCATCCGCAAAAACAAAATCGCCGACGTGGCCCTTTTAAGCCTGACAAACGAGAACGGATACGCCGGCATGGCCATGCCCGACGTCCTCAACGGCCTTAAATCCACGATAATCGCCGACGTCATGGAAGATATAAAAAACGCCCTCTTGGTTCTGGCCCGCGATAAAACCGGGGCGCTGGAAATTTTTGAGCAGCAATGGCGGCGGCTTTTGGATCTTTTTACGCGCCGGCGGGGCAAAGGTTTGTACTCGCTCCTTAACAACGTGGCCGAGCGGCTGGCCGAAATACCATTGCGCCAACCCCTGCACGCGGCTAAAACGGTGTCGCTTCTGGGCGAAATATTCGTGCGGCGGGAATATTTTTCGTGCCAGGACCTTGTGGAGCGCCTTGCGCGGCGCAACATTATCGTTAAGCGCGCGCACGTGCTGGAATGGCTCACCTATTGCGACCACAACGTCAAGAACAACATTTACGAAGCGGATTTTACCGTGCGGGGGAAAATGGAATTCGCCCTCAAGCGCCTGCTCCAGAACCGCTACGAAAAGAAAATAAAAAGCATCCTGGCGGCTTCCGGTCTTTACGAATACGAACTGGTGGACATGGATACGATCCTTAAATACGGCAAAAACTTTTTCGACCTG
>JAQUMP010000560.1 GCA_028718065.1 Chitinivibrionales bacterium
GTCCGGCCGGATTTTATGACGTCCCGAAAATTCGGGGTGCTCGATCACCGAAATGGAGATAACGTCGCCCGCTTGCAGGACGTATTCCTCTATCTGGGCCTGCCCTTGACCGAAGGAAACGGAGCAAACGGACAGAATAAGCGCCAGCAACAAGCGATGAACGGCGGGAAAAACAGGCCGCATCCCCTTTGTAAATCTATTGAAAATAGTATACCTCACAAGCGACCGCATTCCGCCCGGCGGAAGCATCTTTTGCCCTGGGCAACTTTCATAAAACAATACCACAATGCGCGGCCTCGGACCAAAACCCGGATAATAAGGCCATAATGGTAACTATCGGAAATATGAAGCTTTATTATAACTTTTTTCCATTTAACTATTCAAGTATTATCTGAAACTTCTAAAAATCAAGCACTTCAGCTGCCTGCCGCCCTTTTAATTATGCTCCTATTGATTATTTTCGGATTACGGCACAAAAATCATGAGAAAAAATCGGTGCGAAAAACAGGGGTAAATTATGGTACCCAATTTCTCCTGATCAAACGATACAGGTCAAGAAAACGGGGTACTTGCCGTTCAAATATATCGAGCTTAAGCGAATTGGCGCCATCGCAGAGCGCCTTAGGCGGATTTGGATGGACTTCAAAAAACAGGCCATCGTACCCGACGGAAATTGCCGCGCGCGCAAGCGGCACTATGGAGGCGGAATCCCCGCCGGAACTATCCGTATTTGCGGCCGGATGCTGGACACTGTGGGTGGCATCGAACACCAGCGGCTGCCCTAATTTTTTTAATTCGATAACCGCCGTAAAATCAACCACAAGCCGGTTGTACCCGAAAAAAGTCCCGCGCTCGGTAAGCCAGGCATGCCCACCCGCCTTTTCAAGCGCGAAACGCATTTCTTGCGGAGCGAGGTATTGTCCTTTTTTAATATTGATCCAACGGCCGCTCTGCGCGACGGCGCGCAGCAAATCGGTTTGCCGGCATAAAAACGCCGGGATCTGGAGCACATCGGCAATCTCGGCCGCGGCCGGCACCTGGATGCTTTCGTGGACGTCGGTTAAAACCGGCAGCCCGCTCGATTGCTTTACTTTTGCAAGTATGGCAAGTCCCCGGTCGATGCCGGGGCCGCGGAACGACTTCGCCGAAGTGCGGTTTGCTTTGTCAAAAGACGCTTTAAAGATAATATCGACCTTGTAGCGCCGCGCCAGGCGGGCCAGACGCTCGGCCATGCGCAGACACGGACCTTCGCTTTCAATAACGCAGGGGCCGGCAATAAAAAAGAGCCCGCGCCGGGATGGAGCGCTCAAGCGGAGCGGTTCGAGAATCGGCTTTTGCATGTCTAATACCTTTTTGTCAAGAACACAACCTCTGGGCGCCGGATGCTTGACTCAAATCGTTATTTCAAAGTATATTAAAAAGTTCCGGATAAAAATAGATCAGTGCTGACCGTCTCGGACAACTATTTTATTCAATATTATTAACCACCAATGGAGGACACACATGGCGCTTAAAGTAGGAATCAATGGCTTCGGCCGGATCGGACGTCTTGTTTTTCAGGCCCTGGCCGACCAGGGAATTCTCGGCACGCAAATCGATGTTGTTGCCGTGGTTGATATTTCTACCGACGCCGATTATTTCGCCTATCAACTCAAATACGATTCGATTCACGGCAAATTCAAGCATGCCGTTACCACGGAAAAAAGCGATCCGAGCAAAGAAGATCCGGATACTATCGTTGTTAACGGCAACAAAATCAAGTGTATCATGGCCACCAAATCGCCCGCGGAACTGCCGTGGAAAGCACTCGGCGTTGATTTCGTCATCGAATCCACCGGTCTCTTTACGGACTCCGAAAAAGCCAAGGGGCACCTGGCGGCCGGCGCGAAAAAGGTGATTATTTCCGCCCCCGGCAAGGGTGACGTTAAAACCATCGTCATGGGTGTTAACGAGGGCGAATACGACCCTGTCAAGCATGCCATCGTTTCCAACGCCTCCTGCACCACCAACTGCCTGGCGCCGGTAGTGCATGTCCTTATTAAAGAAGGCATCGGCATCGAAAGTGGCCTCATGACCACGATCCATAGCACCACCGCCACCCAAAAAACCGTTGACGGCCCGTCTAAAAAAGACTGGCGCGGCGGCCGGGCGGCCTCGGTCAATATTATTCCGTCAACTACCGGCGCGGCCAAAGCCGTCGGCGAGGTCCTGCCGAGCACCAAAGGCAAGCTCACCGGCATGTCGTTCCGCATTCCTACGCTCGATGTTTCGGTCGTGGACCTTACCTTCCGTTCCGTCAAAGAAACCTCGATTGAGGAAATCAACGGGCTTCTTAAAAAAGCCTCCGAAACATACCTGAAAGGGTTTCTGGGATTTTGCGACGAAGAGCTGGTTTCCACGGATTTTATCCACGATCCGCGCTCCTCGATTTACGATTCGCTGGCGACCCTGCAGAATAATCTTAAAGGTGAAAAGCGTTTCTTTAAAATCGTATCCTGGTACGATAATGAATGGGGCTACAGCAACCGGGTGGTCGATCTGTTAAAGTATATGGCGAGCAAGTAACGCAGTTCGGGAATTATTTTTTTTAAAGGAACGGTTTTTTAATAACCGTTCCGTTTTTTTATCACCAGCAAGTCAACTGCGCTTCGCTCTTTAAACCCACCATAAATTATTTTAAAACCCGGCTGTTAAAAACGAACCATTATTTTTATTTTATAAAATCATTCCCGAAGGAGACCGCATTATGGCAATCGCAAAGAAAACCGTCCGCGACATCGATGTTACCGGCAAGCGCATTATCATGCGCGTTGATTTTAATGTGCCTCTTAAAGACGGCGTTGTTCAGGACGATACACGCATAAAAGCCTCTTTACCGACGATAAAATACCTGCTCGAACACAAGGTGCGCAGTTTGGTGCTCATGTCTCACCTTGGCG
>JAQUMP010000561.1 GCA_028718065.1 Chitinivibrionales bacterium
GTGGAATAGCCGGACAAGCGCGAAAGGTTGAACGTTTCGGCCACGATGCCCTGGCCGCAAATCGCCGCATCGCCGTGGATGAGTACCGGAATGATGCGTTTACGGTCGGTATCTCCCTTTTTGTCCTGCCTGGCCCGGGCAATACCCTGCACCACGGGATCGACCGATTCAAGGTGGCTGGGATTGGAAGCGAGCGTAAGGTGGATTGAGGTGCCGTTGTCATTGATGTGCGTGGTATCGTAACCGATATGGTATTTAACGTCACCCGATCCGCCGGACATTCCCGGATGAAAATTCTCCTCGAAACGCGAAAACAGCTCCTCCTCCGACATGTTAAGGACGGCGGTAAGAATCGAAAGCCTGCCGCGATGGGTCGTGCCGATGACAATGTCCTCGATCCCCTGCTGCGCGGCCGCGTCCACCAAAAAATGGAGCGCGGGAATAAGCGCCTCCGAGCCTTCGAGCGAAAAGCGCCGCTGCCCTAAAAAGAAGGTGTCGAGAAAATGCTCGAGCTCCGATGTCCGGATAAGATCGGCTAAAATCGTGCGCTTTTGCACGGCCGCAAGATCGGGATGGTTACGCGTTGATTCCATGGCGTCAATCAGCCAGCGGCGGATGTTCTTGTTCTGGATATGTAAAAACTCGACGCCGATTGACGAACAATAGGTGGTTTGAAAGGCCTCGAGCAGGGTCCGCAGCGGCGCCGTGGATGGCTGCATGGACTTTCCCGCGAAAAAAACAAGGTCAAGGTCCCCCGGCGGAATGCCGAATTCCTCAAGCGTGAGGTGTTCGTATTCGCAGTGATCGACATAGGGAAGATAGCTATGGTCGGGCGAATAATCGCCCAGCGGATTGAGCCGCGCATACAGATAACCCACATCGCGGTAGGCCCAGAGCAGCCGGTCGACCCGGCTCTGCTCGAGCAGTTGATACGGCTGTTGCGCGCCGCCCAAAGCGACCGGCCCGGCAGCGGGCGCGTTCGCCGGCATCGGCGTGTTTGTTTCCTCAAAAATGGCGCGCCACGGCGCGTCGACCTTTGACGGGTCTTGTTGCCAGAGGGCAAAGAGCTGTTCCATGTAGTCAAGGTTGTCCAAAAGGTCCTACTTTCCCAGCGCTCCCGCGATTAATTCCGGTCTGTCAACCACAACCACGCCGGCGCGCGTGAGCGCTTCGATCTTTTCCCGTGCGCCGCCTTTACCGCCCGATACGATCGCCCCGGCATGTCCCATGCGTTTGTCCGGCGGCGCGCTGCGCCCCGCGATAAAGGCCACCACCGGTTTGGTCATACGGCCCCGGATATACTCCGCCGCGATTTCTTCGTCATCGCCGCCGATTTCGCCCACGAGTACGATCGCCTCGGTCTGGCCGTCGGCCTCAAAAAGTTCCAATAATTCCACAAAGGCCGTGCCTTTGACCGGATCGCCGCCGATTCCCACGCAGGTTGACTGGCCCCACCCCGCCGCGCTGAGCAGGGAAACGACCTCGTAGGTAAGCGTGCCGGAGCGCGAGATCACGCCCACCGGGCCTTGGTGATGAATAAATCCGGGCATGATCCCCACTTTGCTTTTACCGGGTGAAATAAGGCCCGGGCAATTGGGCCCGATCAGGCGACCGCCCCTGCTATTGACATAATGACAATTCTCAATGCTTTCCAAAACGGGTATGCCTTCGGTAATGCACACGATAAGAGGGATGCGATTGTCCGCGGCTTCGCGGCAAGCCGCGGATGCATGCTGGGCAGGCACAAAAATTATTGAGCAATTCGGGCTGGTTGCTTCGCAGGCCTCCGCAACGGTGTTGAATACCGGCACGCTCCCGACCCGGTTACCGCCTTTGCCGGGCGTTACTCCGCCCACGACGGCCGTTCCGTCCTTCAGCATGGCGGCCGCGTGGAACGATCCGTCGCGCCCGGTAATACCCTGAACGATCACCCGAGTATCTTTACCTATAAGAATACTCATGCGGCGCTCCCCGCAATCGCAACGGCTTGGCGCACCGCCGCCGCCATGGCTGCCTCGGCCGCAAGGCCCGCTTCCGAGAGCATTTTTCGCCCTTGCTCTTCATTGGTGCCGGTGAGGCGCACGACTAAGGGCAGCGTTATACCCAACTCCTGCTTGGCCAG
Organism: Chitinivibrionales bacterium; assembly: GCA_028718065.1. Lineage (GTDB taxonomy): Bacteria > Fibrobacterota > Chitinivibrionia > Chitinivibrionales > FEN-1185 > JAQUMP01. The sequence goes on from JAQUMP010000561.1 coordinate 2,123, forward strand.
GATTATGCCGGCGGCGATATCGTCGCAGCGCGTGATGCCGCCGAAAATATTTACAAGCACGACTTTTATGGTTTTGTTCGCCAACAGGATTTTAAAGGCCGCGACCACCTTTTGGGAGTTGCTGCTGCCGCCGACATCCAGAAAATTGGCGGGTCTGCCGCCAAAAAGCTCGATTAAATCCATGGTCGCCATGGCCAGCCCCGCGCCGTTGACCATGCAGCCGATATCCCCGGTGAGCCCCACGAAACTTAGGTTGGCCCGGCGCGCGGCCCGTTCGTCCTCGGAGTATTCTTCGCGGTTCTGCAGCGCTTCCAGATCCGGGTGCTTAAAAAGCGCATTATCGTCGAGAACAATCTTGGCGTCGGCGGCAATCAGTTTATTGTCTATTGTCAATATATACGGATTGACTTCGACCAGAGAACAGTCATTTTCGTTAAAAAGCCGGATGAGTGCGGCAAGCGCCTCGGCCGCCGCAGCGGCCGACTCTTGGGCCTCAAAAACACGCAACAGCTCGCTGGGGACCTCATATTTTTGCCCGGGGAAATAGGGCGGCAGAAGAACACTGACGATTTTTTGCGGCGCCTCCTGGGCCGTAAGCTCGATATCGATGCCGCCCGCGGCGCTCAAAATGCAGCGCACGCCGCGCGCATTGCGATCGATGGTAAGGCCGAAATAATATTCTTGTTTTATTTGCAGCGCCTCGGCCACGAGCACACGCTCCACGGGATAGCCGCTAATATGCAGGGCGAAAATATCGCGGGCCGCCTGCGCGACCGCCGCGGGGGAAGCAGCCGATTTAACGCCGCCCGCTTTG
>JAQUMP010000562.1 GCA_028718065.1 Chitinivibrionales bacterium
GCCGCAATGGGACTTAACGGAGTGGATATTGTCAATCAACGAATTCAAGGCGGCCAACACTCTTTTATGCGAAGAGGGCAACTGGCATGTGCTTACCCCGTATCACAGCGATATCATTTTTCTGGAAAAAACCTCGGACAAGGGCAATGATCCCCTGCGCGTGTTGGTGAACAAGGATTGGCATAAAAGGAGGCTTGTTCATTCTTCGGAATTTCCCGATGGGCAGGGCCAATATAAGAGTATGGTCCGTTTGTGCGGCAATCCCCGGCGCATGGAAAAAATCGGCAATTCAATTGAGTTGGGTAAATTTGAGATTGTGGCATTTGTATAGGCCGTAGGGGTGATTCATGAATCACCCCTACGGCTTATTTAATCACAATACTTCCGATAGGCACCTCAATCAGCGCGTAAAGCGTATCGCCTTCCAGGTGCTGCCAAACCGTTTTGCTGTATAAAATATCCCCGCCTATCTTCCTGCCGAACCCGATTTTAGAGCCCTGCCGCCAGGCTTTGCAATATAATGCCCAGCGCTTGCCGTCGTAGGCGGCCGCCAAAAGCCGCGCCTTTAAACGAATGTTTTCGGGATGCTCGGGATTTGTTACCCCTTTACCGATCAGAAAAAAACAACCCGAAACCGTATCGAACGAGACATTCAGCAGGTGGCCAATGGTTTTTAAGCCTTCCCGGTTTTTATAAATCGAATCCTGAATCGGTCTTAATTCCTTAAAGAGCGAATCGTAATTTACGGTAGGGTCCGCAAGCGACGGATTGGCGATTTCCTTTTTCAGGCTTGCGACATTTTGAATGTGGCGCTTTGGCATTGGATCGGAAGGATCGTCATGTTCGCATTTAGCGCCAAGACACGCCAGACCGATAAATGCCGGAAGAAAAAACGTCACGCAGCGCTTTTGCAGAGGGGAATAATTACTTTGCATAGTAATTGATTAATATAATTATTTTTTACAAGACAAATATGAACCGCGCACTTTTTTTAGACCGTGATGGGGTCATTAACGAGGATATCGCTTACCCTTATTTACCGGAGCATATAATTTTTAAAGAGGACATTTTTGATTTTTGCAAGAAAGCTCAAAAATTAGGATACCTTCTCATTGTCATCACCAACCAGGCCGGTGTTGCCAGAGGGCATTATTCCGAAGAGGATGTAAAAAGTTTACACCAATGGATGGGGGAGCGCCTTTTAGAAAAAGGCATAAAAATAGCGGCTTTTTACTACTGTCCCTTTCACCCCGAAGCCACGATCGAAAAATACCGGCAGGACTCAAATTTCCGGAAGCCTAAACCCGGCATGGTTCTGCAAGCAAAGGCCGATTTTGATATTAATATTGCCCAATCGCTCGTCATTGGCGACAAACTTTCCGACCGCATCGAGTTGCCGGGCTTGCGGAGCATAATCATTAAAAGCAACTACACGCCGGTAAATTTTGATGTTGAAAAACTATCGGAGATTGAATCCTTTTTGTAAATAAGGAGATCGAATGGATAAAATGCCCCTTCAAACAAAACCGCCCTCGCCGAGTAGCGCGGCAAAATTATTTGCTAAAAATTGGCCCTATATTATTCTGCTCGCCCTGCTAACCACGCTTGTTTTTGCATCGTTTTTGTTTTCGAACCAAATGCTTTTCGGCTCGGATACCATGGCCGGACTCGATTCCAAGGTGTTTTCCCGCGCCGCACTGGACAAATTCCACGAATTCCCATTCTGGTTTTCGTGCCGGTTAAGCGGCATGCCCACCATCGACGCCATGTTCGGCGATGCGCTTTACCTGCCGTCAATTATCATTAACGCCCTCCTGCCGGTGCATCGTGCACTTGGCATCCGGCTGGTCCTGCACGTGTTTCTAGCAGGGCTCTTTTTTTTCCTGATGCTGCGCAAAGGATTTAAAACCACGCCGCTCGTGGCGCTTATCGGCGGCTGTTTTTACATGTTTAATCCTGAGTTTTTTTCGCACATCTACCCCGGTCACGACGGCAAGATGTTCGTGATTGCCTGGCTGCCCTTTGTGGCCTGGCGGGCAAAAGCGCTTTTTGACCAGCCGAAGTTTTTTAATGCAACCCTCCTGGCGCTCGGCATTGCCGTTTGCCTTTACACCTCGCACATTCAAATGACCTATTTCGTGATGTGGGGTCTGTGCCTTTATTGGCTCATGGCCTCACTGCTGGATTGGATCGCGCATAAAAATTCCAAGGCTTTGCTAAAAATGGGCCTCTATTTCTGGCTCGCGGTTGCTCTGGGGCTGGGGCTTGCTTTTATCCAGTTATATCCGCCGCTCATGTTCACGCGCGAGGCTTTTTCGGTGCGCGGCGCGGACAAAGGTTTTGAATATGCCGCTTCCTGGTCGCTGCACTGGCCCGAAGTTTTTTCGTTGTGGGTGCCGGATTTTTGCGGCGTAAACCTGGATAGCCTCAATACCTATTGGAGCGAAAACCCTTTCAAACTTAATTCCGAATATGCCGGCGCCATGGCCTTGCTCTTTGGCATTATCGCGATTATTTACAAACGCAAACCGTGGCGGATTTTCTGGGGCGGCGTGGCGGCGCTGGCCGTGCTCTTTAGCCTGGGCGCGCATACGCCGGTTTTTGCGATCGCTTATTATCTTATTCCCGGCGTCAAAAAATTCCGGGCCAGCAGCATGCTCATGTTCTGGTTTTCGTTTTCCTCCATTCTTCTGGCAACCCTCTTTTTTAAAAATGTGGCCGCCGGTAAACTTTCCGAATTGCCGGAAAACCTCCGAAAAAAATGGAGCAAAGGCTTACTGATTGCGCTTGGCGTTCTTACCGCGCTGGCGCTGCTGTTTTCCATTAAAGGGTTTGCAAGCGGTATTATGCAACCTCTCACGACGGCGCTCATGGACAATCAAAAAACTCAAATATTCGACGCCAATTTTTCTCAACGCTTTGTTCCCGGCCTCTG